>NZ_WBYY01000116.1:0-10406 GCF_048985645.1 Exiguobacterium sp. A1_3_1
CTCGGAGATGTGTATAAGAGACAGGTTCCAGTCTGCTTCGCTGATTTGATAGCCGCTTGTGTTCAAGGCATAGATCTTCTCTTCGACTTTTCCAACACGCTGGACGGCGACGACCTTCAACAACTGATCGTCCATCATCGCATTGACTTGCCGGTACAAAGTAGACTGCGGTACATCCGTTAAACGTTGATTCAGTTGCATGATTGATAAGCCGTCTTCGAGATCAATCAATTCGAGCGCAATCTTAAACCGGACATGATTTTTGAATAAGTTAAAGTTCACGTCGTGTCCCACTCCTTCATCCAATCGTTTCTAAAACTATCTTATCATGCTTTTGGAATCATTCTTATAAATGATAATGTAAAAAGAGGGGATTTGATGTATTCCTTGAATGATTTACATTAGAGTATGTTTTAGAAAGGAGCCTTCATATGAAAAATACAAGTTATCGCTACGGTACATATGCCCTGATTACAAGTTTTTTCTTATTCTTCATCGTTCAGATGTTCCGAGCGTATATTGAATTATCTCCAGAATTTCTAGGAGAAAACCTTGGTGAGTATTACTTAACATATTTCCCGATGAGTGCGTTGATTCTTGGACTCGTATTACTTATCCACGGCTGGTGGACTGAAGATGAGAAAAAACAGCGTGAAAAGCTAGTTGCAAAAAATCAGCAAGAATCGAATGAATCGGTGTGACATCATACCGTTGATACAGAAGACCGACAACGATTTTTCGTTGCCGGTCTTTATCGTTTCATAAGCCTTATTTCGCAAAACGTTTAATCGCGAACGGTCCAATCGGTTCAGTCGTCGATCGTTCCATGATCAATTCACTGAGTACTTTTCCGACTAAGCTACTGAACTTGAACCCGTGACCGGAGAAGCCGGCGGCGATCGCGATATGCGCATAGTCCGGATGCAAATCGATGATGAAGTCCTCGTCTGGCGTCATCGTATAGAGACACGGTTTGCCGTGAGTTAAAGTATTGATCGAGGGCATGAACGTATTCGTGAACTGTCGTAAATCAGCCAGATCACCCGTCTCTTGACCGAATGGACGGCGTGGTTGATTTGGATCAACGGGAATGCCACCGTCGTGACGTCCGATTTTTAGGCCGGTTTGAGCAATGCTTGGAAAACCGTAATAATAACCGGCGGGTGTATCAAAGGCGAAGGCAGGGAACACCGCGTCATTGAATACCTCTTCCGCTGCTTCGAACCAGGCGAACGTCTTGCGGACCGGTCGCAGCGGTAAGGAGAGTCCAGTCTGTTCCAGTAACGGACCAGACCAGGCACCAGCTGCGACGATCAACGCGTCAGCCGAATAGGTGTCTGATCCGACGGCCACGTCAACGCCAGTGGCGTGGGCAGTGAGCGTCGTCACTTTCGCATTCGTCCGAATGTCGACGCCGTTCGCGACAGCAAGATCACGGTATGCTTCAATACAATCCTCGCACTTCAACACACCGGACGTCGGTTCAAAACAACCGATATACTCGTCGGGCATTGTTAAACCGGACCAGCGGGTTCTGATTTCGTCAGCCGTCAGGACCTCAAGCGGTAAATCATACTGCGCTGCACTCCTGATGATCGTCTGCATCGAACGGGACGAGCGTTGACCGGCGTTCAAGACTCCTGTGTTCAGAAAAAGACTTCGACCGCTGATTTGTTCCAACTCATACCATAAACGTTGCGCGGCTAATGCGAGCGGCACGTATGCTTCACCTTCCCCATACGCATGACGGATGATCCGGGTCTCCCCGTGATGGCTCGCTTGATCATGCGGTGGATTGTGGGCATCTAACAATAGGATTTTTTGATCGGTTCGTGAGAGATAGTAGCCGGCTGCCATCCCCATGGATCCGGCACCTACGATGATGACATTATAATGGGACATCACATTCGACTCCTTCATATGTAAGTTCACACCAGTATAGAGTGAGAACTAGAAAAGAACAAATGAAAGATTAAATCTCGAAGCGACGGGCTTCCTGTTCTAAATGTTCTGTTCGTGCGTTTAAATCACCGACGAGCGTATGTAACGTCGTGATTGTCGCAATCATTTGTTCAGAGGCAGCGGCAACTTCCTCGTTACTCGCCGTATGTTCTTCCGCGACAGTGGCAATTTCCGTCAAGGCATTGCGAATGAACCGTTCTGCCTGCAAGACGTCTTCCATCTGTTGCGTCATCTGCTGTGTTGCCGTTGAGACGTGCGTGACTTGATCCGTCAACCGTTCGAACGTCGTATCCGTATCGAGGACGATCTGTTCACCGGCTGCTGTTGCTTCGACCGTCGTCTTAAAGCTGTGTTGCATCTGCTGCGCACTGGCTTCGATCGACGTGACGATCGTTGCGATTTCGCTAACACTGCTAGCGACATGGCTAGAAAGATTCTTGACCTCGGTCGCGACGACGGCGAATCCTTTCCCTTGTTCACCCGCCCGTGCTGCTTCAATCGCGGCATTGAGGGCGAGTAGATTCGTCTGCTCGGAAATACCGCGGATGATGCCGACGAGCGTTTGGATATCTGATGATTGCTGTTTCAGTAGATCAATCTGTTCAGCAGATTGCGTGACGTGCTGATGAATGTGACGCATCTGTTCGACGGAAGCGGACATTTGCTCGCGTCCGACTCGTGTCAGTGTTGCCATCTGCTCCGTCGTTCCTTGAATTTCGACACCAGACTGATTCGTCGTCTCGATCAATGTTGCGAACCGATTCATCTCATCATTCAATGAGAGCGTGACTTGGGTCTGACTTTCCGTCCCGGTCGCGATTTCCGACATCGTATGAGCGATTTGTTCGGAACCGTCGAGTACTTCTGATGTACTTTGGTCGATCGATTGACTCGTCGTCGAGACGAGGGTAGCCGTCTGTTTGATGTCGACGATCATCGTCCGTAACATCTCGTTCATATCACGAATCGAGATTGCAAGCGCATAGATTTCATCTTTCGAAGCAATCGTCAAATTGGTCAACGTCTGTTTTGCCTGATTCAGTCGTCCCTCAGCAATCAAGGCAGCGACTTTCTGTAACGTTTCGAGTGGACGTAACTTTCTACCGAGTACGATGTAAAGCAAGATAAGGGTTATCGTCAACAGTAAGAGCATCAACCCGATGAAAATCGGAGCGTTTTGTTGTAATAGATCCGTCGTCAGAGCATCGACTTCCTTCGCTGCGATATCGGTTCCAAGGATGCCGATGATTTTCCCGGTCGAATCCTTCAGCGGAACGTAGACACTGATGTACTGTCCGTAGATTGGATCATCAATCACGTCCGTCGTATGTGTTTTGCCCTTTAGGACGTCTTGCATATCGGCAACAGTTGCGCCGCTTGCCGGGGCATTGATTTTCGCAGCCTTATCTTTTGGTAAACCATCGATTAATAATCGAACCTTATTTTGATCGATCCGTGCTGTGTATGTATATAAGAGTCCATTTTGTTTACGTAAGGTATCGAGTTCTGTTCGTAACGTTTCGTACTGTTCGGACGCGACAGGTGATTGTAGAAATTCGCTGTAAGCTGCCGTATCGAATGTCTTGCTGATGCGCAGTGCGTCCTTTTCAGCAGTCGCTTTCAGTGTTGAGACTGCAGTTTGTTTCGTATTGAAGTATAAGGCCAGACTACTAAATACAAAAAAGGCAATCAAAATCAAACTAATCATTACTAAAAGACGTGTTCGGATGGAATAGTTCTTGGTTGTGTTTTTCACATGCAACCGTCCTTTCAACTCATATTTTCTATCTGTAATTCATTTATCGGTCGTTAAAATACATATTAAACAGGACCTTTTAACGATTTTTTTATAAAAAGTCGCAAGAAAAACCGTTTTTTCTTAAAAAAGGATTTATCAAGAATGATTCAGGGCACATAATAGTTAGAAAAAAATATATGTTGAGGGAAGAGGGATTGAGATGGAAAGTGAAGTTGATCATAGAATCAAGGCAAGACATGTATATGAAAATGAATTACGAAGACACGCGGTCAGCACGAAAAAAGCAACCTTCCGATTGATGACATGTCTGCGTTGCCAATCGAAGATTCTGTTGAAACAGGGACATCAGGATAGCCACCAATGTGATAGGACTCAAATTACTTGACTGACTGAAGCTTTCGTAATAGAAGTTGTTGTATGCAAGCAAGTAAGGAACCAACTGTCAAAGGGATAAGGATTAAAACAGTACCAACGAGGATCAATCCAGGTGCATCATCGATTTGACCGATGTAAAAAAAGATAGGGAAGACGCATAAGGTCATTACTGAAATCACATAACAATTCAGCTTCAACGATTGTATAGATGATGTGATTAAAGGCAATGGAAGTGGGACCGTTACGAGGTATTGCAATAGTCGCCACATGTGAATCAAAATGAACAGAACTGGAATCAACACAATATAGGCCATGATCAATACGAAGTAGCCAGGACGTTCGAAGAATAATTGTTCTGAGAGTCCATGCCATACAAGAGGAATTCCAATACCAGCTATGCACAATAAACCGACCATGATACAAATCATAATGAATTTTAAATACCGAACATGCCAAGTGAGCCGTTTCATGATTCACGCTTCCTTTCAAGTCGTACACTTTCTTTCAGTATACTTCATAAAATGAAATGTTATTAAAAATTTTAAATGTATAGAATATGTGGATTTTCAAACAAGTGTATAGAGATGAAGCATACCGCAGAAAGGAGCTACATTATGCGACGAAATCAACATGTCTCCCCGCATCCTAAAGGCGGTTATCAAGTGAAAGCAGCCGGAGCGACCCGAGCAACTAAACGATTCGAGACACAGAAAGAAGCCATTGCAGAAGGACGACGGATTGCGAAAAAACAAAAAACAGAATTACTGATTCACAATAAAGAAGGACAGGTTCGTGAAAAGGATTCGTATGGGCATGATCCTTTCCCACCAAAAGGATAAAAGCACTTCCTGAATGTTTAGGAAGTGCTTTTTTTAGTCTATTAAAAATCGGTTTGAATTCTGTGTGACAGGGAAAAATGATTCAAACAAGTATAAAGGAGATATGTTTTATGGCTGAGGCGAACTTCTCGATTGAACATACGAGACAACTGGATCACGGAGAACAATCCTATAAAGGAAACAATAAATTACTCAACAAAAAAATCTTAATTACAGGTGGAGATTCAGGTATCGGTCGAGCCGTTGCCATTGCTTATGCGCGGGAAGGGGCAGACCTTGTTCTTTCATACTTACCTGAAGAGCAAGCAGATGCCGAAGAAGTACAAGCACTGGTAGAACAAGCAGGGCGTACAGCGCATTTAATTCCAGGTGACCTATCCGATGAAGCGTACTGCGTTCAGCTCGTCCAAGAAGCATATCAATGCCTAGGCGGATTAGATTCGCTGACATTAATTGCAGGGACACAGAACCCTGTAGAGCATATTTCAAATCTCGAGACAGAACAACTTAAAAGAACATTCGAAGTCAATGTATTTTCTGCATTTTGGATGGTGAAGGCAGCAGTTCCATTTTTGAAGCCTGGATCGACAATCATAACGACTACATCGGTTCAAGCCTATCACCCAAGTGAAATATTGCTTGACTACGCATCGACTAAATTTGCTTTAAATGGCTTTACGCGAGGTCTTGCGAAACAATTAGCACCAAGCGGCATACGTGTCAATGGAATTGCACCTGGTCCCATTTGGACGCCACTTCAATTCACAGGAGGGTTACTGCCAGATCAGATGCAGGACTTTGGAAAAGACACGCCGCTAGGGCGTTGTGGTCAGCCTGCTGAACTCGCAAGTACTTACGTGCTACTTGCGTCAGATGAAGCAAGTTACATCACAGCACAAATTTATGGAGTCACTGGTGGGATTGAATTAGCTTGATTGAATGGGGAGGAAGTGGCATGGATCAGTTTGGTGTTCTGACACATTATAAATGCACAGTAAATGATCATGAATCTTTATTTCAAGTGTTGAATGAGCTAAAACAACTTGTCTTGGAGCAATCCGAATGTAAGTTATATACGATTAACGTGTCAGATAAACAACTGGACGCTATTTTCACATACGAAATCTGGAGTTCCGCAGCTGCTTATCAAAACTCGCTCTCGCATGAACTCCAAAAATTTGTTCCGCTTGCTCCTAGTCTTCCGGTGGTCGTAGTAGAAGAAACAAATACTTTTCGAGTTCATATGTAAAAAATTATAAATACTCATCAGGTCAGATGATTAATCCCAAATGATAGAAAGAAATTTCAAGCTATTTGAGATAAAGATCAAAACACTTTCTGTTCATCAGAAGGTGTTTTTTCATGTTCAATTCGAATCTGAAATGTCAATAGTTTTTGACATGTTGTTGGAATTTCATTACAGTAAAGATGTAAAAAGAATTTGACACGTCGTGGAGGTATGAACGTGAGAAACCACATTAAGGAGCGACGTCTAGCGGCAAGATTATCACAACAAGAACTGGCTGACCGTTGTCAGGTCAGTCGGCAGACGATCAATGCGATTGAAAACAACAAGTATGATCCGACTTTACAATTAGCGTTTAATATCGCCAAAGTCTTGCAGACACAAGTCGATCATCTGTTCATTTCAGAACAGGAGGAATGGGATGTCTAAGAAAAAAACGGGTTTATTTTTAGTAACGCTCGTGATAGTGGCGAGTCTTACCATCATTAGTATGATCATCGAAAACAACGTAACGTTCTTCTCCATCGTTCAATTGGCGATTTTGTTGATCATGTTCTTCTCGTATTTTACGTGGGCACGATCAGGAGAAGACGAGCGTCCTGTGCCAGAAGATGAACTCGGCAAAAAGATTACGACGGAAAGCGGTCTCGTTAGCTACAAAATCCTGATTGTCCTGATCTTTGGATTCATCTGTCTCGATTACTTTTTACATGAATCAACGAATCTGTTATTGATAGTCTTGTTCGCAATCGGACTGACACTGTTGCCGATCATAGAATTTTTAAAAGCAAGATCTTATCGATAAAACGGTATAAAAGTCGTTTAGACGGATTTACCCATCTAAACGACTTTTGATATTTCACAGATTATCTTTTTAAGACGGCCAATCACTCCGCAAGATTGAGTACATATACAAATCATCGAACTGACCACGTGTTTTCTCATATTGACGAAGCAACCCTTCCCGCTGGAATCCGAGCCGTTCAAGCAATTGATGTGAAGCAGTATTTGCTGGTAAGACAAGTGCTTCGATACGATTTAAAGAGAGCTCCTCAAACCCATATGTGATGACTGCAAGTGCGGCTTCTTTTGCGATACCCTGTCCCTGATGAGCTGGACTCAACTCAAACCCGAGTTCTGCCCGCTGATGGCGTGCCGACTGATTCAAGAATCCGCAACTGCCGATGATGACATCGTCTTCTTGTAATGCGATCCCGAACCGGATGCCCGTGCCATCGCGACGAATCGAAGCGTACCAATCAATCTCTTCAAGCGCGTCTGCTTCTGATTGAAAGGCGTCGAGTCCCATCTGTTTGACGACGTGTTCGTCTGATAAATAGGCGAGGACACTCGTAGCATCTTTGGGTAACACTTCGCGTAAGACGAGGCGGTTCGTTTTAAGCGTTGGGAAAGTATGTAACATTCAAAAAACTCCTTTGCAAGAAAATGTAAAAAGCTGTTGTGCAGTCTTTAAGTCATGTGGTAAGATTCTCCACAACAAGAGCATATCATTTCGTTGACGAGAAAGAGTAATGATTGTCCCTCTGCCTTACAGAAAACCGGGATTGCTGAGAACCGGTAGCCAGATCAATCATGAAGATCCTCTCTGAGAAGTCACGCTGAACCATTCAGTAAGCGTGACCGGGTGTCCACCGTTACATGGAATGCACATGATAGTGTGCAACTAAGTGCTGTCGAGAATAAGCATTCTCGACGGAATATGGGTGGTATCGCGGTGAAGTCCGTCCCTGTCAAAGGGGGCGGACTTTTTTGTATTCTCTTAGTTACCGACAAAGGAGCGAACAAGAGATGACGTCACTAAACCAAGCAGAAACCGTACAACAACGCGAGGAACGTGTTCGAAACAGATGGAAACAAGACCAAGTCTTCGCACGATCGATTGAGCAACGCACGGAAGCGGAATTCGTATTCTACGAAGGACCGCCGACTGCGAACGGCTTACCCCACGTCGGTCATGCACTCGGACGAACCGTCAAGGATACCGTCGCCCGCTATAAGACGATGCAAGGGTTCCGGGTCGAACGAAAAGCCGGTTGGGATACGCATGGACTACCGGTCGAACTCGGTGTCGAGAAACAACTCGGCATCTCCGGCAAACAAGCGATCGAAGACTATGGTGTTGAAGCATTCATCGCCCGCTGTAAGGAAAGTGTCTTTTCCTATGAAACACAGTGGCGTTCCTTCACGGAAAAACTCGGCTACTGGGTCGATATGGATGACCCTTACGTGACGATGGAGGACGAGTATATCGAAAGCGTCTGGCACATCCTCGGGACGATCCATGACAAAGGCTGGTTGACGAAGGGACATCGTGTATCACCGTATTGTCCGAGCTGTCAGACGTCACTCAGTTCCCATGAAGTCGCGCAAGGCTATCAGGACGTGACGGACTTATCGGCGACGGTCAAACTTCCGATCGTCGACATGGAGCAGACGTTTCTACTTGCGTGGACGACGACACCTTGGACGTTACCGGCAAACGTCGCGGTGGCGGTTCATCCGGAATTGACGTACGTTACGGTAGCGTTTGAAGGAGAGCGATTCATTGTCGCTAAAGCGTTAGTCGCTGAACTGTTCTCGGAATCCGTCGAGGTCGTATCCGAACAGCTCGGTGCGGAACTCGTCGGTTTGCGTTATGAACCACCGTTTGATTTCGTGACGCCAGAGAACGGTCATACGGTCGTCGGGGCGTCCTTCGTCCAAGCAACGAGCGGAACCGGACTTGTCCACCTTGCTCCAGCGTACGGGGAAGAAGATTACCGGGTCGTCCGGGAAAACGGACTGTCATTCGTTAATGTCGTCGATGCTGCTGGGTGTTACACGGACGCCGTTCCACCACTCGTTGGTCGATTCGTCAAGGAGTCAGACGTTGCAATCATCCAGCTGCTCGCTGAACGGGGACGCTTGTTTGCGAAAAAACGCTATACGCACAGCTATCCGCATTGTTGGCGATGTGACTCGCCACTGCTCTATTACGCACAAGACAACTGGTTCATCGAGACGACGGCCGTCAAGGAACAACTCCTTGCGAACAATGCGTCTGTGACGTGGTATCCCAACCACGTCAAGAAAGGGCGGTTCGGAAAGTTCCTTGAGCAACTCGTCGACTGGAACATCAGTCGTAATCGCTACTGGGGCACCCCACTGAACGTCTGGGAGTGTGAAGCGTGTGACACGACGTTCGTTCCAAAAAATAAGGCTGACTTCTTGCACCGGACGACAGCGACGGAATCCGTCGAGTTGCATAAACCATACGTCGATGCGTTATCGGTCTCGTGTCCGACGTGTCAGGGAGTGATGCACCGGACACCAGAAGTCATCGATGTCTGGTTTGATAGTGGAGCGATGCCGTTCGCGCAACAGCATTATCCGTCACGGACGCAGACGCTTAACCGCTATCCAGCCGATGTCGTCATCGAAGGCATCGATCAGACGCGGGGCTGGTTCTACAGTTTGCAAGCAATCTCGACACTCTTCACGGGACAGCCTGCTTATAAGCGTGTCCTCGCACTCGGTCACGTCCTCGATGAGAACGGACAGAAGATGTCGAAGAGTCGCGGGAATGCCCTCGATCCGGTGGCGTTGATCGAAGCATATGGTGCTGATAGCCTGCGCTGGGCGCTACTCGTCGACAGCAGTCCATGGAGTGCGAAACGGTTTGCCGAGCGGATCGTCCAAGAAGCAAAATCAAAGCTAGTCGATACACTGGATCATGCCGTCCAGTTCTATCTGACATATGCCGAACTGGACGGATTTGATGGCTCACGTCCGCAAAAACGGACGCGACTCGACGAATGGTTGCTCTCGCGTGTTCATCAGACGACGCAAGACGTGACGGATGCGATGGACGATTATCAATTGACTCAAGCAGCGCGGAGTCTTGCGCAACTCGTCGATGAGATCAGTAACTGGTACATCCGCCGTTCGCGGGAACGTTTCTGGCAAGCTGACTGGTCGGAAGAAAAACAAGCCGCGTACACGACGCTCCACTTCGCACTTTCGACGACGGCACGACTACTCGCTCCGTTCACCCCATACCTTGCCGATGATGTCTATCAGCGATTAACAGGAATGAGCGTACATGTAGCGGATTATCCGGTTGCCGATCGATTGATGCTCCGATCTGATCTGGAATATGAGATGACACAAGTCGTGTCTGTCGTCGAGTTAGGACGACAAGTACGTAATCTGTCTCTTATACACA
>NZ_WBYY01000117.1:0-10337 GCF_048985645.1 Exiguobacterium sp. A1_3_1
ATCAGGAAAGTTTAATAGCTGCCGTTTTAAGTCAACTAAATAATCGTTCCGTTCAAAAACGATCGTTCCTTCTGCAATCCAGTGAATCGCGCGTCGATTGGCATTTAACAAAATCCAGCGTGATAAGACATCTTCATGTACGAGGTGTAATGATACCTTTAGTGTATTCAGTCGATAATGTTTGATCGTCCACTCGACTTCTGGGTCTCTTGTGATGACGACAAGAAGTGTATCAAATTGATCCGTCAGGGAATCTCGTGGCTGTCGTTTTTCAACAGCAATGATCCCTTGTGTTTCACGATAAGCCGCGTACTCCGAATAAATCGTTCGTGTTGCTTGTTCCATGTACTTCTCACCCTTCTATACGAACTCGTCGTTACCATTTTCGACAAAAAAACAAGCTTTCCTTCTTCAGGCAATCCCACTTCTTATGCTAGACTGACAACAGGGGGAATTCACTTGAAAAAACAACGTAAAAATAAAATAAACCGCGCGCGAAACTTAGCTATGTTTCTCGTCTTCGGTGGGATGCTCGTCATGTATGGCGGTCTATTACTCAAACAATTTGAAATCATCATGGTCTTACTCATGCTTCTCGGTTTTGTCATGGTTCTCGCCAGTACGGCACTCTATTTCTTGATTGGTCTGACATCAACGAAGGCAGCTGTCGTCACTTGTCCGAACTGTGGAAAAGAAACAAAAGTCCTTGGTCGCGTCGACTTATGTATGCATTGCGATGAACCACTGACGATGGATCCATCTCTTGAAGGAAAAGAATTCGATGAAAAATATAATAAACACAATAAACGAGCTCCCCGCTAAGGCAGCTCGTTTTTTTATTGGACATTCGATTGACAGTCCGGGCAAGTTCCGTACACTTCTAATCGGTGACGATCGACTTTAAAGCCCGTTAAGTGCGCCGCAACCGTCTCAACATCATCGAGAACAGGGTAGTTGAAATCAACGATCTTTCCACAGTTCTCACAGATCATGTGGTAATGACGTGTCGTAACGAAATCGAAGCGACTTGAAGCGTCTCCGTAATTCATTTCCTCAACGATTCCCTTTTCTCGAAACACGCGTAAGTTATTATATACAGTCGCCACACTCATGTTTGGAAAACGATGTTCGAGCGCACGATAAATCTCATCCGCTGTCGGATGCGTGTGTCCCGTCGTTAAATATTCCAAAATCGCGTGACGTTGTGGTGTCATTCGAACGCCTGATTCCCGAAGCGACTTCACGGCGTCATCCAGCATTTCGTTAGCCACGTCCATCCCCTCATTTCTATCTTTCATTGATTATCAGATTGTAATCTTTATAATTAGTCTACCTACAAATAGGCATTCCGTCAACGGCTCTGCACCGGATTTGACGTCCATGATACAATCATATCGTGATATTTTTCACGAATCATCGATTGGAGGAATCCTCATGTCTACCCACACTACACGTCCTACTTCAGAGGCGTTATATGAAATCGCACAAGAGTGTATCGTTGGTGGCGTCAACAGCCCATCCCGTTCATTCAAAGCCGTCGGTGGCGGCGCACCTGTCTATATGGAACGCGGAGAAGGTGCTTACTTTTACGATGTCGATGGCAATCGCTATATCGATTACTTAGCAGCCTATGGTCCGATCATCACGGGACACGGTCACCCTCACATTACGGAAGCGATCACACATGCTGCCCAAAACGGTCTTCTTTACGGCACACCACACCGTCTAGAAATCGACTTTGCACATAAACTACAAAAAGCGATCCCATCACTTGAAAAAGTACGCTTTACGAACTCGGGAACCGAAGCCGTCATGACGACGATTCGTGTCGCACGAGCGTATACAGGTCGTGAGCTGGTCGTGAAGTTCAGTGGTTGTTACCACGGTCACTCGGATTTGATGCTGATTGCAGCAGGTAGCGGACCGGCGACACTTGGTTCTCCCGATTCAGCTGGTGTCACGAAAGCGACGGCAAAAGAAGTCATCACGACACCGTTCAATGATATCGAATCGTACCGTCAAATCATGGAGCAATGGGGCGATCAAGTCGCTTGTGTACTCGTTGAACCGATCGTCGGAAACTTTGGTATCGTCGAACCGCAACCTGGATTCCTTGCTGCAGTCAATGAAATCACGCATGCTCACGGCGCACTCGTCATCTACGATGAAGTCATCACAGCCTTCCGCTTCACGTACGGCAGTGCACAAGAGTTACTCAATATCCGCCCTGATATGACAGCACTCGGCAAAATCATCGGTGGTGGTTTACCAATCGGTGCTTATGGCGGTCGTAAAGAAATCATGGAACACGTCGCGCCACTCGGTCCGGCTTATCAAGCTGGAACGATGGCAGGTAACCCGGCATCCATGGCTGCCGGTATCGCTTGTCTTGAACTACTTGAGCAGCCTGGTGTCTATGAAAAACTTGATCACCTTGGCGCCTTACTCGAACAAGGTGTGCTAGAAGCAGCAAAACGTCATGACGTCACGATTACGATCAACCGTCTAAAAGGTGCCATGACGGTCTACTTCACGGATGAAACAGTCATCGATTACGATGGTGCAGAACGTGCAGACAGCGAGATGTTCGGACGTTTCTTCAAATTGATGCTAGAAGAAGGCGTCAACCTTGCCCCTTCGAAATACGAAGCGTGGTTCTTGACGACAGAACATACGGAAGCCGACATCACAGAGACGATCGCAGCAGTCGATCGTGCCTTTGCTCGACTCTAAGTCCCGCCACTAAAAAAGCAGCGACCTCGCAAAGGTCGCTGCTTTTGTGTTATTCGACGAGTTCCAGATTTTGAATGGCATACAGTTCGAAATAAGCGCCTCGTTTTTGCATGAGGACTTCGTGTGTTCCGATTTCCGTAATTTGACCATTTTCGATGACGACGATCTTATCGGCATCGGTAATCGTTGATAAACGGTGCGCGACAGTAAACGTCGTCCGTCCTTTCGCGAGACGCGCTAACGAATCTTGAATCATCGCTTCGCTCTCTAAATCGAGCGCACTCGTCGCCTCATCCAAAATCAGAATCGGCGGGTTCTTCAAGAAGACCCGAGCGATGGCTAGACGTTGCTTTTGACCACCCGATAACTTGACGCCTCGTTCACCGACCGGCGTATGATAGCCGTTCGGTAACCGTTCGATGAATTCGTGGGCATTCGCTGCTTTTGCCGCTGCGACGACTTCCTCATCCGTCGCCTCCGGATTCCCCATCTTAATGTTCATCTGAACCGACTCACTGAAGAGAATCGACTCCTGCATGACCATCCCGATCTGATCGCGAAGACCACGCAACTTCAAGTCACGAATATCAACGCCGTCAAGCGTGATCCGACCGGCAGACACATCATAGAAGCGTGGAATTAAACTGACGAGCGTCGATTTCCCACCACCTGACATCCCGACGAAAGCAATCCGTTCACCTGCCTGAACGTCAAGCGTTAAGCGATCAATCGCTAGCTCGCCGCCTTCTTCGTAAGCGAAACTGATGTTTTCGAACTGAACGTTTCCGCGGACATCTTTTGGATCGCGTGCATTCGGTTTTTCCGTGATGTCATACGGCTCATCTAAAAACTCGAACATCCGGTCCATCGAAGCGATCGACTGTGTCAACGTCGTTGAGGAGTTAACGAGACGACCGAGCGGCGCATACAGACGGTCGATATAACCAATGAACGCAACCATCGTCCCGAGTGTCACTTGTCCGTTCAAGACGAAGAACGCCGCTGTCCCGAAAATAAGGATTGGTGCGAAGTCCGTAATCGTCGAGACGACGACGTACGTCCGCGCATTCCAGTTCGTTTGACGCAGCGCCGCTTTTAAGAACCCATCATTTTGATGTTTGAACGCTTTGTTCTCGTGCGGTTCGAGTGCAAAACTACGAATGACTGCCATGCCGTTGACCCGTTCCGTCAAATGACCTTGTAGTTCCGCAAGTGCTGCCGAACGTTCCCGTGTCAATCCGCGTAAGCGACCGTAAAAGAACTTAACGGCGAGGGCGTAGAATGGTAACGGAATAATGGCGACGAGCGTCAACTTCGGATCAATCGTCCACATGATAGCGATCGCAATGAAAATCGTAATCATATCAAGCCATAGGTTCATTAATCCCGTGACGACGAAGTCTTTCGTCTGCTCGACATCATTGATGATTCGCGAGATGACTTCTCCGGTTTTCGTATTCGAATAAAAACGAAGCGATAATTTCTGAACATGATCAAACAATCGATTACGAACGTCAAATAAAATCTTCGACGCTGACCATTGCGCGAGGTATTGACGGACGTATTCAAGCGGTGGCTTGACGATCAGGAAGATGAAGACACCCGCTCCGATCAAATACGCCAATTGTTTACTTTTTTCCGCCATCGGCATCGTGTTTCCAGTTAGGATATTGTCGATGATGTACTTATACAACAACGGAAGTCCAAGTGGGATCGAGAACTTGATGATCCCGACGAAAACCGTCAGGAGAATCTGTTTTTGATACGGCTTGACGAACGCCATATAGCGGCGGATCGAACCTTGTTTCTTACGTTTTGCTTGTGTTGCCACGTGTTTCACTTCCTTCAATTAAAAAAAGACGATGGCGAACCATCATCTCCGATATCTTGTTTCATATTCACGATACCACATATCCACGAAAGCCGGGTTAAATGGACCCTTGCGACTGCGGATCCATTGAATCAGGATTTGGACATTGTCTTTCAAAATACGATCGATCGCCTTCGGATAGTTCATCTCGCGGCGATGCTTCTCATACTCGTCCTCATCGAGGATCATGTAGGACATGTCCGGATACACTTTGATATCTAAATCGTAATCAATGTACTTGACTGCTCGATCTTTCTCATCGAACGTAGAAGGTGATCCAAGATTGCAGTAATAGTAAATGCCATCCTCCCGAATCATACAAATGACATTGAACCAGAGTTCTGTTGAAAAGTAACAGATTGCAGGCTCTCGTGTTCGCCACTGACGACCATCCGATTCACTGACCATGATGCGGTCATTGAACCCAATCAATTCTTCTTCCGTCGATTTCAGCACGAGCGTTTCTTCCCAAACTCTGTGTAAGCTCCCGTTATGTTTGAAACTTTGAATCTCAATCTTGCTACTTTCTTTTGGGAATCGACTCATGTGCTACTCCTTTCTAAAGCGTTTTTCTTCCATTCTGTTATACTCTCGTGCTTATTATACCCATTTTCAGAACGCATGAAAAACGAAAGGGTATTTTTTCAGAAAAATGACGGAATTCAGGCTTGAAAGTGATTCAAAATCGCATTTTTTCGTTGTTTGAACATCGGTTTCAAGATGAATGCTTCAATGACGAAGGCTGGCAAGAAGGATGCGTACGTCACTTCATCCACGAAATAGACGCCAGATTCACGTTCTTCGACTCGGTGCACGTGGCACCATGCCCGGAATGGATACGGAACTTTTGTACCGACATCGACGAAGACATATTCTTCTACGAAAGGAATCCAAGACGTCCACGAGACAAATAGTGGAGGAACACCAACGCGCAGACGAATCGTATTTCCTGCTCGCGTCCGCGTATCACCCGACGTCTTCACTTGCGGAAATACTGTCAATCGACTTAAGGCCTTGGCGTCACTTAAAAAATCCCACGCTTGCTCCTTTGATGTATCGACACGTGTCTCAAAACGAAAAGTATGCATTAGATTTCCCCCTTTAATAGTCGATCAATCTTCATTTGCGCGACAGATACTGGATGCGTCGCATACGTTTCCTGATCAACTAGTACCGTCTGGTCCGGCTGTTCCGTCACGCGATAGACGGCAATTTCCCAAATCCGGTGTGAGAAGATATGTCGAACGTGCCCGACAAGCGTCCCATTACGATCTTCTTCTGCTTCTCGAAGTGGGTATTGCCACATCCCTGCGAGCAAACCTGTTTCTGCTCGTTGTTCAATTGCGATTTTTCCGTTCGTTTCATAGACGAGAGCATCATACGGAATAATTTGCGTCTTCCCTTTCTTCGTCTTCACAGGTAGTTCTTCCTGTGCATTTCGATCATATGCAAAACAAACGTCTTGAACAGGACAGAGTCCACACATCGGAGACTTCGGTGTACAGACCATCGCGCCGAGTTCCATCAAGCCTTGATTGAAACTGGACGGATCAGCCGGATCAATCAATTGATGTACCGCCGCCTCAAACAATTTCCGTGTCTTCGGTGCAGCAATGTCTTCATAAATCCCAAGTACACGCGAGAGGACGCGCATCACGTTTCCGTCTACAGCTGGTTCTGCTTGCCCATAAGCAATCGATAGAACCGCTCCTGTCGTGTACGGACCGACACCCTTCAGTTGACTGAACAATTCCTTTTCGTCCGGAACGATCCCATCATATTTTTCAACAACTTCCTGAACCGCGATTTGAAGATTCTTGACACGGGAATAGTACCCTAAGCCCTCCCAGTGCTTCAGGACTTCACTTTGATCCGCTTCTGCTAAATCATGCGGTGTCGGAAAACGTTTCGTGAAGCGCTCATAATACGGAATGACTGTATCGACGCGCGTTTGTTGAAGCATGATTTCACTAATCCAGATATGATATGGGTTTTTGGTTCTTCGCCATGGGAGATCCCGCTGTTCACGAAGGAACCAGGCAATCAGTTCTGTGGTAAATTGTGTTTTATTAAAGTTTGTGAAATATTCTTGAACGACAGTCAAAAGGTTACCTCTTTTCTCTTGGATACGATATATTTATTAAAAATTACTCGGCAGAACCTCGATGAATTCACCATCACGATTTTATAGAAGGAGCGAATTCGCATTGGATACTGGTACGCATATCGGCATGGGACTTTGTCTCGCCGCCATCTCGACGCTACACCCTGACGTCGCAGCGAGCACGACGATGTTTGCTGCCGTGACGACGACGGCGCTCGTCGGCTCACACGCACCGGACTTCGATACTGTCTTTAAGTTTAAAGGAAACAGCGCCTACTTGCGTCAACACCGTGGAAAATCGCACGGGTTGATCGCTTTGCTCGCCTGGCCGTTATTACTTTCAATCGTCATCGGCACGTTATTCGGTGTACCTCCGACTTCATTATGGCTAATGGCGCAGATCGCTGTCGCTCTTCATGTCTTTGTCGATCTGTTTAACGCTTACGGTACACAAGCCTTACACCCGTTCAAAAAATCCTGGATCGGTTGGGGTGTCATCAATACATTTGATCCATATCTGTTCACGATGTATTATGCCGCGTTCGGGATTTGGCTACTAACGAGAGCGACGATCGTCATCTTCCCGATTTTGATTGCCATCGTCATCATCTATTACGCTGTGCAGTTTAAGTTACGAAACGATGCCCTCGCGACCGCAGCCCGCTATTATCGCGGCGCGCATAAACTGTTCATCTCCCCTGGCATGAAATGGGATGAGTGGCATGTCGCGGCACGTTTACGCGATGAGTATTCTGTCGTTAAGATCAACAGTGGAACGGTCGTCGAATGCGGAAACTTCCGCATCAAGGACGAACCACACGGTGACGCCTTGTACGAAATCGTCAAACAAAACGCGGACTTGCAAGCGTTTCTTGAGTTTTCGAAGATTCATACGTATACGGTCTCACGAAAGGACGGTATTGTCGAATACCGCTTTACGAACTTACGTTACTTCACGAAGGAAGTCTATCCATTCGTTGCCGTCGTCAGAATCGACGCTGCTACACAAGAGATCGTCAGCTCCTATACCGGCTGGGTCTTCAGCGAACGGACCTTGCAGAAAAAACTGTTCATCCCTGCATTATAAAGACAAAGCTCCGCGCAACGGAAATCCCGATGTGCGGAGCTTTTTTCATTCGACGTTTCGACCTGTCATCAAATGCTTGAATTTTTCGTTCGTCGTATTAAACCGGTGTAACATTGCCCCGTGCTGTTTAATCTGTTGTTCGACGAAATGAACTGCGACGGCTTCACCTTGATATTTCTCACCCGCGCGCGCGAGTGTCGCTTCGAAATCTTCCCAAAGCACTTCCACCCACGTCAGTGCTTCTTCCGGTGTCAGTACTTCATTCACTTGCAATAATTCTTCAGCCAATTGCTGAAGGGCTTGTTCTCGATTCGTCATGTCTGTTCTCCCTCTCCTGTGAATAACGCGAGCGGAATCGCGACTTCCTGAGCGGTTCCTTCAAAATGTCCCCAGCCCATGACCCCATTGACGAAATGTAACTCAAATCGTGCCTCTTCTCCTTCGATTCGGTAAAAGGCTCCCCGTTCGAATCGTGCCGAATCGATCAAATAACTTTTCGCAATGGCGATTTTTCGCGTCACGACTTCCACTTCACTCATATTCCCATGTTGCTCCGCTTTTCGTTTTTGTTCACTTAATTTCGTGATCAACATCTCAAGCTCGTATTTCGATAATTGACTCATCCGTGTCTCCATTACAAAAACTCCCCCTCTTCGTTTTTCAGTATAAACGAAAAGGAGGAGAAACTGGATGGATTAGCTTGATTTCAATTCAAGATTCCGTTTACTTTGTAACGCATACATTTTCGCATAAATCCCGGACGTTGCAAGGAGCACATCATGGGATCCTCGCTCGACGATCCGACCATGATCGAGAACAAGAATCTCATCCGCATCCTTGATCGTCGACAAGCGGTGGGCGATGATGAACGTCGTCCGCCCTTTCGTCAACGTCAGCAAGGCATCCTGAATGACCGCTTCCGTTTCCGAGTCAACGCTCGCTGTCGCTTCGTCAAGAACTAGGATCGCAGGGTCGAACGCTAACGCACGGGCAAAACTGATCAACTGTCGTTCACCCGCTGATAACGTGGCACCTTTTTCGATGACTGGTTCATCGAGTCCGCTCGGTAAACGATCAATGAACCGATCCGCGCCGACGGCTTCGATCGCTTGGCGAACACGTTCCTCGGAAATGTCAGGATTGCCGAGTGTGATGTTCGAGCGAATCGTTCCTGTGAAGAGGAACGGATCCTGTAGGACGATGCCCATATGCTCACGGACCGCTTGTTTCGGCAAACGCGTCACGTCCTGTCCGTCAATCAACAACTGTCCTTTTGACGGATCATAGAAACGCATCAGCAGGTTCATGATCGAACTTTTCCCACTACCCGTGTGTCCGACGAGAGCAATCGTCGCGCCAGGACGAGCATCGATTTGAATTTCACGTAACACGGGATTTCCCGCTTCATAACTAAATTCGACGTCCTTGAAGGACACCGCTCCTTTAAACCGAGCAACGCGACCTTGTTCGACCGGCTCTCCCCTTTCGTCGAGCAACTGGAACATCCGGTCCGCTGACACGAGTGCTTGTTGTAGTGGTGACAGCTGATTCATGATTTGGGTGACGGGTTCGAATAAACGGGACACGTAATCGATATACGCATATAAGATCCCGAGCGATAAAAACGAGCCGTTCGTCAGACTTTTTCCGCCGACGACCCAAATCAATAAGGCGAGCGTCAAGTTTTTCAAAAAGTAGGATAAGTTATGGGACATCAGGGCATCGAGTCGTAACAACTTTGCCCGGGTCTGATAGTTCTCTTCGTTTTTTTGTTCGAATTCAGCAAGGACTTCCTTCTCACGTGCATAAGCCTGAATGATCGGCATCGTCTGGATGTTCTCATTCAGTTGACCATTCATGTCGGCAACGAGGGAGCGGACCTTGAAGTTGTTCTTCGTCGCGAGTTTCTGGAATAGCTGAATCCAGAAATAGACGATTGGAATGATGATTAGTGAGACTAGTCCTAATCGATAATCGAGGAAGAACATCGCGACGAGAATCCCCGCCATCGTGATGATTCCCGAGAAGACCCGGGCGAGCACACCGAGATATAGATCGCGAATCGTTTCCGTATCATTCGTGACGCGACTGACAATTTTCCCGATCGGTGTCTGGTCGAAATAACGAACCGGTAACCGTTGCAGATGCGTAAAGACATCAAGACGCATCCGTTTAATGATTTTATGAGCAGATCGCTGGAGCAAGATTTGCTGAATCCAGTTCAAACCAGCTGCTACTAGCAGCAAGAGGACGTAGATCAAGGACAACCAGCCGATTGCTTTTAAGTCTTTTGAATAAAAATCATAGACCTGTCCTTGTGTCAGTTTTTGAATATTATCATACGTGTAGACGTCGTCTCCACGCGTGACCGTCATCGTATTTCCACTGATTTTCCGCTCTCCTCCACTGACGACTTGTTTCGGTACGAAAAAGTAGCCGTTGGTCGTTTGGACGATCGAGACGGATTGAACGATCTGAATTTTCGAGACGTCTTGTGCTTTGGCGAACTGACGGCCGTCATACGCTGTCTCTTATACACATCT
>NZ_WBYY01000118.1:0-10296 GCF_048985645.1 Exiguobacterium sp. A1_3_1
CGGTAACGGTCTCAAGTCCGAACGGCGGCGAATCACCAATCGACGCACGGAGCCTTGAAGACGAAGTTCCAGCTGAGATCCAAGCGACAGCTCCACTCTTGAAAGAGACACTTGATTTGAAATCAATCAAGGACTTCTCAAAATTTGATGCAATCTTCATGCCAGGTGGACACGGTACGATGTTCGACTTGCCACAAAGTGATGCCTTGAACAACGCCCTTCGGACAATGTTTGAAGCGAACAAGACGGTCGCTGCGGTCTGCCACGGACCAGCTGGACTCGTCAGTGCGACACTCTCAGACGGAACACCACTCGTCGCTGGAAAGACGATCGCAACGTTCACGGATGAAGAAGAACGCGCAACAGGTCTTGACGTCTACATGCCATTCTTGCTCGAGACACGTCTTCGTGAACTCGGTGCGAACATCATCACGGCTGACAACTTCATGGAAAACGTCCAAGTCGACGGAAACCTCGTCACGGGTCAAAATCCACAGTCCACGATTGCGGTCGCGAAAGCCGTCATCAATACACTTAACTAATCGAAACTAGGGATCCTTTGGATGAAGGATCTCTTTTCATAGGAGGTTCTATCGATGATTCAACTGATTGCCCGGATCGAAGCGCATCCGAATCAAGGCGAACAGCTCGCTTCTATCATCGAAGGTGTGATCGCCCCTTCGCGTGTAGAAGCAGGGTGTCTGACGTATCAGGCACATCGCGCAATCGACAATCCGAACGTCTTCTACTTTTATGAACAATGGCGTGATCAAGACGCCTTCGATCAGCATATCGCCTCACTGCACTATCAAGCTTATCGAGCAGACAGTGCCCATCTCGTCGCTGATCGTGCATTGACGTTCTTAAATGACGTATCGAAGTAATGTATATTTCATAAAAAAAAGTCCAATCCTCAAGCATTTGCTTGTGGATTGGACTTTTTTCATACAATTCAACCTAACGCCTTAATCACCTGTTGCAAAACCGGATCATGACGCGAGTCCGTTCGATAGGCGACGTATAATTGATTCGTTGCGAATCGTTCCGGTGCAATCCGTTGTACCCGTCTAGCACTGACCGCTGCCTCGACGAGATAATCAGGCAGGACGCTAATCCCGTGTCCTGCTTCAATCGCTTTTAGTATCGCATCGACGTTCGGTAAGATCATTTCCGGACGAATGCCCGGTCGTTCTCCGAACTGCGTCTGATAGTACCGACGAATGATCGGCAGCTCGAGTCCGTAACTGATCCAGCGCTGACGGTCCATCCATTCCTTTAAATTCGCTTCCGGAGCATCGTATCCGATTGGAGCGATCAAATGAAAGCGTTCGTCAGCAATCGGGACGTACTGAACGCCCGGCTCATCGATCCGCTTCGTTGCGATGATGAAGTCGAGCTCATTCGCAAGCAAGCGTTGCAACAAGGGAACCGTCAAATCAAAGACTGCCGTGAACTGTGCGACGTCGAGCGGTAGCTTCGGTACGATCCCATGTGTGACGAATTCCGTCGGTCCCCCGAACTTCAAGACCGGACGAGATTGTTCCCCCGCTTCGTACTTCATCTCAAGCGATAACTCCTCGAGCCGATCAATCAATCCGACGACTTGTGTATAGAGAGCTGTTCCCGCGTCCGTCGGAATCATTTGCCGCGGCGCACGGATGAATAAGGATGTCTCTAGTTCTGCTTCTAGTGCCGCGATATGCTGGCTGACCGCCGGTTGCGTCAAAAAACGAATTCTTGCCGCTGCCGAGACGGAACGCTGTTGGTAAACATGAATGAAACTGCGATACCATTCAAAATCAATCATATGGTTTCTCCTTTTGCTTGGTCTTTCTAAAAAGTATAGATTCATTCAATCCATAAGACAAATAACGAATAATTTAGTAAGTCATAAATTTATTTATCGCATAATGAGAGAGGATTTCCAAAATGTTTCGTTAGAAGTTCCTCTATATAGAACTCAACGATTGCTCCGCGGATCATTGCAAGAAAAGCGTCAAATCTGATTTCATTTCTGCTCTTCTTTCTTTTTCTTCTCCCGGTGATATTGTTTTAATGCCATATTGACGTTTACGATGACGGCACTGAGAACACCGACGCCAAGCATGACGTACACGATCGAAAACAATTTACCGAACGCTGTCTGTGGGACGAGATCCCCATATCCGACCGTTGCGAGCGTCATGACGGAGAAATAAAAGGCGTCCAGAATACTGAACTGTTCGACATTGTGATAGAAGACCGTTCCAATCAAAAAAAGGGCCCCGACCATGATCATCAATGCCTTCTGTTCTTCTTGTTTGAATAAGATACGAATGACATGAAAAAAATTTCGGATCAAGATAAAGAACGCCAGCATGCTTTTTCCTCCTCAGTTCCGTCATAACGGCATACGTTCATTGAACAATTTCTCTAGTTGGTCAGGATCAAGTTGATTCAAGTCAGAGATCAGGAAACAATCGATTCGTTTTGATGACTGGATCTGTAAACTTTAATCCGTCCGTAGGAGCTATTTGACACCGAGCAACGTCGCGATCAAAATAAAACTACAGTTGATCAGGAACAGATATCTGCACCGAGCGCGTAGGTCATGTTCTGATTCGCAATGCTGTTATAGACGATGGCAACAAGGCAGTGGCGATTACGACACCGGGAACGTTTGCGCAATCAGTTCGTCACTCAGAAACGAGTCACGCCATTTAAGTCATTGGTTTATATTTACCCATTTTTAGTGTCTTCGCCTTATTTCCCTTATGAAAAAATCCCTTTACTGAAAGGTGCATCGTTCATGAAAAAATTTCGCGGCAAACGCCGTTATTTTAAAAATCTCGAACTTGAATTCAAAAGTTTTTCTTCTCCTGCCTATATTGATCCAGACGTTTGGTTTAACGACTGGCACGAGCACCCTGACTTTTATGGACATGGCAACGCGAGTCTGCGTATTCGTAAAGCACATCTTCGGATCGCGTCGAGCGCTTTGCAAAACATGCGGCAAAAACTAGTGGAAAATCAGATTGAACATCAGCTTTACATAACGATTGTCCTCGAGGATGCTTCACAAGACGCATTACATGTCCACACGCCGAACCCGGACGGGACTCCTTTCCCACTCGAACGGACTCAGTCACTTCCGCTTTCTGCAGATGTTCCAAAATGGATAACGGAGCTGTTCCCAAACGATATGTATACGATTCATCAATCACAGGAGGAATTGGTTGATTATACGGAAGAGACACCTGTCAGCTCGAACGTCACCTTTTTTTACATCTTGCCTAACCGTTAACGATACGACAACGAGCTACCCTTTCCATCACAGGAAGAGGATAGCTCGTTTTGTTCGGTTTCTCTTATGGTAGCAAGACGACCTTGCCGAACTTGCCAGCTTGTTTGAAGTACGCTTGGGCTTCTCGCGCTTCAGCGAGCGGGAACGTCCGGTCGATGACGGGCTGAATCGTCTGAGTCCGAACGGCCTCCAGTAATTTCTCATAATCATGGCGATTGCCAAGGACGGACCCTTGTAGGCGGATATGTTTCAAGTAAAGTGTTCGAAAATCGAGCGACGTCACCTGTCCCCCGGACGATCCGGAAATACAGTACGTTCCGCCGCGCTTCAGCAGATCCAGTCCTTGTTTGAACACCGCATCGCCGACGACGTCGAGAATCGCATCGACCGGACCGACTTCTTTCATGATCTGCTGATCCCAGTCCGGCTCACGGTAGGAAACGACCAGGTCCGCCCCGAGTTCGTGCAATTGATCCGTCAGCTTCAAGTCACCGACGAGTGCGACGACACGGGCACCGAAGACACGTTTCGCAATCTGGACGTTGAGTGAACCGACACCGCCACTGGCGCCTGTTACGAGAACCGTCTGTCCTTGTTGTAAGTCGAGTTGCTCGACCATGTGCCACGCCGTCAATCCACTGACCGAGAAGACCGCACTGTCCGTATAGGAGGCAAGCGGCATCTCGTAACAGAGTGCGAGCGGCCAGCAGACATATTCCGCGTACCCGCCATCATACTCAGAGCCGATGAACGATAAATCCTCGGCACTCTGTTCGTCAGCGATTTCTCCACTCGCCGTGAACGGAAACAAGACGACGTCGCGTCCGATTTCCGTCTCGGCGACACCGTCTCCGACCGCGACGATCCGTCCGCTGATGTCTGAACCGGGAATCCGGGGAAACTGCACCCCTTCTGCTTTCCAGCCGGATTCACTCTCCGCACCATAGGCGCCTTCCCGCATCCAAATTTCTGTATTGTTCAAGGCACAAGCTTTGATTTCAATCAGTACCTCGCCTTGTTTCGGTTGTGGTATCTCTTGATCGATATAGGCGAGCTGCTCAAGCCCACCATGCCCCGTTACGGTGACTGCCTTCATGTTTTTGCCTCACTTTCTTTCCCTCATATGATATCTCTCTTCTTTACCCATCTATCCTGATTTTAATATCCTGCTTCCGTAACCCGCAGTCTCCTCCTATAGAATGATTCGTCCTCGTTTAATATCTAGATATAATATGGATACGAATTTACGTCTGGAGGAACAATGTATGAAAAAAAGATTGATCTTTATAGGGACATTAGCAACCATCACGGTGCTGGGTATTTCCTGGTCGAGAGGTGGCGCAGATCCCGTCATGAAAGACAACTATTCACCCATCCCAAAAGATACGATGTATCGCGGTCAGGTCGCTTGGCCACTAGAAACGCGCGATCGTTCGATTGCCGGGGAAGCGAGCGGCGTCGCTGTTGCTCCGAACGGTGACGTCTACTATTTACACCGAGGTAGTAATTCATACGGCGATGACACCTACATCACAGAACCGACATTGATCGTGCTCGACGGAAAGACGATGCAGGTGAAGAAGCGGTTAGGCACCGGTCTATTCAAGTCACCGCACGGTCTCGAAGTCGATGACCAAAACAATATCTGGATTACCGACATCAGTCTGAACCAAGTCTTCAAGCTCGATGCGTCCGGTAAAGTCTTGCAAACGTTCGGAAACGCATATGGTCCGTTCACGGAAGTCGGTCTGCGCATCCGAAACGTCTTGCCAAGCATCCCGCTACAGCTGGATGAAAAGACGTTCGCTCGTCCGACAGACGTCACCGTTTTCAAGGACGGCTCGTTCGCCGTATCTGACGGCTACCGGAATAGTCGCATCGTCATGTTCGATCCAAAAGGAACAGTCAAATGGGAAGTCAATGAACTCGGCAAACAAGACGGACAGTTCAATCTGCCGCATGGGATCAGTAGCGACGATGAGATGAATCTCTATGTGGCGGACCGGGACAACGCCCGGGTCCAAATCTTTAATCGAAACGGCAAACACATCGATACGTGGTCGTCAAAAGAACTCGGTCGACCGTACGGGATCGAAGTCGGCGCGAACGGTAAAGTCTACGTCGCCGATGGTGGAAACTATCTTAATGGACAAAAAAAGAACGCGCAAAGCCAAATCGTCATCTTGAACAAACAAGGAAAGATCGAGAAACGATTCGGTACATGGGGCAAAGAAGCAGGACAACTCCGGATTGCGCACGACATCGCGGTCGGTTCGGATGGAACGATTTATGTCGCGGAGTTGTTGAACAAGCGACTACAACTGTTCTCTGAAAAAAGATGACAAGTGCACTCGTAAAGTGTAAGAAATAAATAGTCTTTCCTTAAAAAACCTCTTCACTCGGTTCGCTCTATTTTTGGTAAAATAAAGCAAACCAACTGGAGGTGTCTCATGAAACGTGCTTTTGCGTTAGTTGTCCTACTGATCCTTGTCGTCTGCACCATCGTTTTCGAACCGTTCCGTGGTGCGCCACCAAATCCCGAAGTCGAGGCAAACGGAAAGGATGTTCCGACCGTCCAAGGGTCTTACTGCTGGGATAGCTTACTTCGCAGTCGATGCGGTGATAAAATTTACCGCGATGGACTCGATATGGCAAATGGACAAAAAACAGTTAATGTTTCTGCCGGCGCATCCGTTCGCGTCAAATTATCAGGCAATCCAGAAGAAGTTAAGCTAACACAATGGGACGAACAGAAAAAGAAATCTCCTGTTGTATTGAAAGATGACCAATTCAACGTCCCGACAGAACCTGGTCTCTATGCGTACGAACTAAACTCGCGCTGGAAACAAGGAGACGGACAATTCGGATTCTTACTGAAAGTGCAGTGAAACAATAACCCCCTTGACGTACGATGACGTCAAGGGGGTTATTTCATCCTGCTTGGTGATAAAGTTGCAAAATGCCAAAGACAGTCAAGATCATATACCCTGTCCCGATGAACAGAAAGACCGGGTGAATCAATTGATCCTTCGGTTGGCGCGTAATGCCTTCGAAGAAACAACCGGTGATGAAACCAAGAATCAAGATTCCAAGATACATCAATATGAACGTCAGGATGCGACCTCCAAGACCAGTCTGCAACAAAAATGGCGAGAGCCAAATCAGTATCCCAATAAAACTAGCAAGCCCAAGAATTCCGATCACGATACCGTATAGCGGTCGTACTGTATTCAGACGCTTGAAAAAACGTTGTCGCTCAACGAGCATCATCGCCGACAGACATGTCAGTAAGAACACTACCAAAAAGTAGAGCGTTTGTGAGATTGGCTCCGTCATCGAGAAGAGTGGCGTGCTGAGTACGACAAGTAGTGGCAATACGCTAAGTATAAAGAATTTCACTGTCATTCTCCTTTCAGTGAATCAATATAAAAGGTGTTTCTGAATCACTTATTACTTAGCGTATCATACAAATCATTCCAGGATTTTCCCGTTTGATTCGTTCTGATTATGAAAATCCGTTTACTTACGATCGATGGAGTTCCTGAAATCGATCAATCATGCGCACAAGGGAACGATTGATGATATCCAGTTCCATTTCGTCAAGAATCGTCGTCATCTCCTCCGCCAATTGCTCTTCAATCTCACCCATCTTTCGCAAGTAGGCTACCCCATTCGTATCGAGTTGGATGAAACTTTCCCTTAAGTTTGCTGGATTCTTTCGACGCTTGATGAATGTACGTCCTTCTAAAATCTTGAGTACTTGACTGACCGCACTCTTCGAGATCCCCATCGTTCGTGCGATTTCCGTCGACGTCCAGGAGTCTTTTCGTTTGAACAATAGCAGTAGCTGTTCTTGTTGTTGACTCAAAGCAAACGGATTCAACGCTGTGAAAAACTTCGCCAGCTGAAGATCTAGTTCATCGATACGCCGATACATCGTCAAGATGTCCTGTTTTTTAGATCCTTCCATTGTTTTCCTCCTGTCATGAAATGTTCCGAAAATCTCGACTTCTGCGATAGAGTAACAGACCACAGATGAGACCAATCACTGCGAACGCAATCAGCAGAAACTGAATTGGAATTTCGATCGCGACTAACAGCGATAAGACCGCGAACGCAATCGGTTCTAGACCGGAAGCGGCAAGCGCCATGATGCTCATGACGCGTCCGATCTTATCCGGATCACTCCGCTCCTGTAAAATCGTCACGGTCGGCAGATAAACGAGCATCAACAAAAATCCACTCATCGCTGCCGTGAAGGCAAGTAACGGAATCGATGCCACCTGGGTGTACAGCAAGAAAGCACCTAACGTCAAAAACAGCGCACGAAAGACAAACCGACCGCGATGAATCGACCTTAGAAACAACACGACGACACTGGCAGCAAATGTCCCGACAGCAAGACCACCTTCGATGAGACTGAGATCCGCCGCTGACCCTTTCGCTGCGCCGACGAGAATCGGGATGCTCATGATCAACGGTCCCATGACGAATAGATTGACGATGGCAATCGACAACGTACCAGCACGTAAGACAGGCGTCTCTTTGACATACCGAATCCCTTCGCGTAAGTCGCGTAAGACCTGACGAATCAAGAGGACGGCGGTATCCGGAATAGGATCGCGAATCAGCCGCGGTAGGACCAGTACGGCTGCAATAAAGATTAAGATCATCGCTGTCCCGAAGCTCAGTCCAAATCCCCCTTGCGTCAGCAGAAGTCCCGCGAGAAACGGACCGACGACGAACATCAATTCGAGTGATCCTTGAAATAAGGAATTCGCCCGCTGTAATTGCGACGCAGGAACGAGAGACGGCAACAAGGACGATAAAGCAGGATAAGACATGCCATCCAAAATGCCAAACACGACAGAAATCAACAAGAGTGTCCCGACCGAGTACGCATCAGCGTAATGTAAAAGCACGACACCGAGCATCAAGAACGCCTGTCCGAGATTCGTCCAAAAGAGAAGACGGCTCTTCTGGAATCGATCGGCGAACACGCCACCAAACACCATCATGATGACCCGGGGCAACGACACGGCTGTTAATATCAGACCAAGCAAGGCAGGCTCTCGCAAGACATCAATCGTCAACCACGACACACTCAAGAAGAAGATCGCAAAGCCGAGCGTTAATGTCATACCGGACAACCACATGAAGACAAAGCGTTGATTCCTCAGCACAGCCATGAATCAGACTCCCTTTCCTTTATAGTTAAGTTAACTAAACTATATGAAGCGACCGATTGCTTGTCAACGGAGCAATCGGTTAACGAGGCTTACTAAAAAGTTAGTCTCTATAAAAATAAGGATGGCAGAATGATGATCTGCCACCCTTACCTCATTCTTTTTTACGTCAGCCGCAACTAATCATGCTTTTTCGATGACACGACGAACGATTCGGAAAAAGACCGCGTGCGGCAAGAATCGTTTCAATCGAATTAAGTTCGCTGCGTTCTTGCCGACGGGATAACGCATCTTTTTCGAGTCATCCATCACGGCACGGTGAATCGCACCCGCGACGACTTCCGGTCCTTCGGCTTCTTCTCCTGCTGCATTCGAATTTTTGAGCGCCGTTTTCATATAGTCGGCATAATCCACGATGTTCGTTTGCACGAGATCTTGCGACCGTCCGTAGAAGTCGGTCTTGATCGGTCCTGGTTCGATCAGTTTGACGGCGATCCCGAGCGGAGCAAGCTCATAATGCAGCGATTCCATGAATCCCTCAACAGCCCATTTCGAGCTGTGGTACAGGCTATAGATTGGAAACGTGACTTGTCCCCCGACGGATGTCACGGTCACGATCTTCCCCTTTCGTTGTTTTCGAAAGAGTGGCAATGCCTGACGCGTCACGTTCATGACGCCGAAGACGTTCGTATCGAATTGACGTTTGATTTGCTCCGCTGTCGCCTCCTCGAAGATGCCGACCGCACCATACCCTGCATTGTTCAACAGGACGTCGATCGTACCGAAATCGTTCGTGATGGCTTCAAAGGCTAGACGAATGCTCCTCTCGTCCGTGACATCCAGTACATACAAGCGAACGCCTGGTAATGAGGCGAGGTCACTTGACGTCTCCGGCTTTCGCATCGTTGCTGCAACATGCCATCCTTCCTGACTGAACCGCTCGACGGTTGCCCGACCGATTCCGCTAGATGCTCCTGTGATGACGATCGTTTTCTTTTGTTTCATTGTGGATTCTCCTTTGTAGTTTGACTTAGCGTGCAAAATAACGTTTTGCGATGTTCATTTTTTTCGACGTATATGGCGCGTAGCGTAACGATGGATCAAGTTTCGTCGACGTTTTGACGATGCTCTTCGCATGCGAGAACGTCTCAAAGGTGTGTCTGCCGTGATACGCCCCCATCCCGCTACCACCGACTCCACCAAACGGCAGTTCAGCGTTCATCAGATGCACCATGCCATTGTTGATACATCCTCCTCCGAACTCGACGTGCTCCAAGAAGTAGGATTCCATCTCCGATGATTCCGTATAGAGATATAAGGCGAGTGGATAACGGTTGCGGCGAATGATCGAGATAGCTTGTTCCGGTGAGCTGAACGATACGATCGGAAGTAACGGACCGCAGATTTCTTCATGCATGATGTCGTCCTCAAGCGATACAGCGTCAAGCAACGTTGGCTCCACGTAGCGATCCGCTAAATCGATTCGTCCTCCGTGAACGATTGTGCCTTGTTGCATCAGACGTTGCAGAGCGTGTACGCGTCGCTCATTGATGATGCGTCCATAACTTTCACTCAGTTGTGGATTCGCTCCGAAAGCACGTCTGATTTCTGTTTTTAGCAACTGGATCAACGCCTCCTTGACTGTCTCTTCAACGAGCAGATAATCCGGACAGACACACGTTTGACCGGCATTGAAGAATTTCGACCAGACGATCCGTTTCGCTGTTACCTGCAGATTGGCACTCTTATCGACGATGACGGGACTCTTCCCGCCAAGCTCAAGTGTCGTCGGTACCAGTTTGGCAGCCGTCTTCATGGCGATATGTC
>NZ_WBYY01000119.1:0-10049 GCF_048985645.1 Exiguobacterium sp. A1_3_1
GCGTAAGCACCGTTCGTCGTCTCGACGTGTACATATAACGGTGTATTCGCATGTTCGTCGATATAACGCTGTATTTCTTGTACATCAATGGCTTGCATAAACTTTTCTCCTCTCCTATACAGAAAGAAGTCCGCGGATATCGCGGACTTCTTAAGCGGATCAAGACTGGACTGTACGATGTGCAGCGTGATCAGTTGGTCCGACGTATTCATTCAAACGGAATGAATGACGAATCGCGGAAGTGATGAAAGATTTTGCTGTACGGACAGCAGCTTCTACTGATGCACCTTTTGCGAGTTCGGCCGTGATTGCTGCAGAGTACGTGCAGCCAGCACCGTGCGTGTACGGTGTCTCGATTCGTTCGTCCTCAATCAGGATAAACTCTTTTCCGTCATAAAGCACGTCAACTGCTTGTGGATGGTCAATCTTGCTGCCACCTTTGACAAGAACGTATTGCGCACCTTTTTCATGAATCCGCGCTGCTGCAAGTTTCATCTCGTCGATCGTTGCTGGTGTTTTACCAAGACCCGACAGTTGTCCGGCTTCGAAGACGTTCGGTGTGACGACCGTCGCAAGTGGTGTCAAGACATCACGAAGTGCGTTTGCTGTATCAGGGTTCAGCACTTCGTCTTCGCCTTTACAGACCATGACAGGATCGATCACGACGTTTTGAACGCCGGATGATTTGATTTTCTCAGCAACGGCTTCAATGATTTCGACAGTCGGGAGCATACCCGTCTTCATCGCATCAACACCAATACCTCCAAGGACCGTGTGGATTTGTGTCCGGACGAGTTCTGTGTCGATTGGGTAAACCGCATGGTGCCAAGAGTGATCAGGGTCTTGGGCGACGATGACCGTCAAAGCATTCATTCCATAGACACCAAGTTCTTGGAATGTTTTCAAATCAGCTTGAATACCAGCTCCACCGCTCGTGTCGGAACCAGCAATCGTTAAGGCTTTACGTTTTGTCATGGGGCATTCCTCCTAAAGAAATAGACAATCCTTCTTGTTCTTCATCATAGCGAATTATGGGAAAAACAACAACTATCGACGCTTCTGACGTACACAAAACCCTACCTGTTTTGAGTAGGCGGGGCAAGTACTTATTTAATGAATAAGAAGTCGAGAATATAGTAAATCAAGGCAGCGAAAGCCATCGAAATTGGCAATGTGATGACCCATGTAATGAGCATGCGCTGTGCTGTTCCCCACTTTACACCTTTCTTACGGTGTGATGTACCTACACCCAAGATGGCAGAAGAGATGACGTGTGTCGTCGAAACCGGAAGATGAATCGCTGTCGCTCCAAAGATGATCGCTGCTGATGTTAAGTCAGCTGCAACCCCGTTGACCGGACGGATTTTCATGATTTGACCACCGACGGTCTTGATGATCCGCCATCCACCTACAGATGTTCCGAGACCCATTGCGATCGCACATGAGAGTTTAACCCAAGTCGCAACTTCGTGATCTGTTTGATAACCAGATGAGATCAAAGCAAGCGTGATGATCCCCATCGCTTTTTGTGCGTCGTTCGTACCGTGTGTATACGACTGCAAAGCAGCGGTTGCAATTTGAACATGACGGAAGCGACGATTCGTCTTCGCCAAGTTTCCTTTTTTGAAGATGACTTTAAAGATTGCATAAACGATGAAACCGAGTGTGAATGCGAGCACTGGTGAAATGAGCAAGGCTTGAACGATTTTCAAGAAGCCTTTTGCTTCGATTCCTCCGAATCCGACAGAGGCAACAGCAGCACCAGCAATCGAACCGATCAGTGTATGCGAAGAACTTGACGGAATACCGAAGTACCAAGTCAAAAGGTTCCAGGCAATGGCTGAAATCAAGGCAGCGATAACGACGTAGCTACCATGTTCAAGTGTTGACGGGTCAACGATGTCACCAGAGATCGTTTTTGCGACTCCAGTGAACGTGATTGCACCTAGGAAGTTCATCGATGCAGCCAAGATGATGGCATGACGTGGTTTCAACGCACGAGTCGACACCGAAGTCGCGATCGAGTTCGCTGTATCGTGGAAACCGTTGATGAAGTCGAAGCTAAGTGCGAGAATCACGATTATGGCGGTGATGATAAACAGGCTATCCATCTCGTTAGCTCCTCACTTAAGCGTTTTTCATGATGATCGTTTCAATGACGTTAGCTGCATCTTGGCAGTAGTCCGCGATTGATTCGAGCGATTCATAGATTTCTTTATATTGGATGATTTTAATTGGATCTGTTTCTGTTGCGAACAATGCTTTGATCGATTTACGGCGTAGGTTATCACAAATCGTCTCTTGTTCTTTGATTTTGATGACGTGTTCACGCATCGGTTGCAATTTACGTGCAACAAGAAGATCCATTGACATCGCGAGTTCTGTGACAGCGATGTTGATTTCATCGACGAACTTGATCATGTGCTCGTCTGCTTGAACGATATTGTAGATTTCGAAGATCGCTGAACATTCTTCAAAACCGTCTAAGACGTCATCAAGTGCGTTAGCAAGTGCGAGTAAGTCTTCACGGTCGATCGGCGTGATGAACGCATTGTTCAAGTCGATGATCAACTGGTGCATCAAATCGTCCCCAGCTGTTTCGAAGTCTTTTACTTTATGTGCAAATTCTTTTACATCCGCGATGCCGTTGATTTTAAAGTCAACGAAGAATTGCGAAGTCGTTTTTAAGTGTCCTGCGATTTCGGATAATTTCACTGCGAATGGATCTTGTTTTTTACTAAACATTTCTTCTGCCTCCATATTAAGAACAAGAATAGAATAGTGAAGTAACTTCACGAGTTCGATTGTAGCAGACGGTATTGTAAAAGAATACATTTATGAAGCGTCTTTACGAAATCTTAATAAATCTTAATACGTAAGTGATTGTAGATTTAATAAATTGTCTGACAATGGTAAAAGTGAAGTGTACTTGATTGAAATGAGTTGGATTACGTTGTGATTGCAAGAGGTTGTCTTGTGATTGTAAGAATAAAAGCGCATCAGAAGTGGGAAAAGAGGATATGGCGCATGAAAATCGAATGATATGATTAAGTCTGCGTAATTAGGTAAAAGAGGAGGATTTTATTATGCTCGTACAAAGTTTATGTATTCCGAAGCATCAATGTGTCACGATTTCCGAGACAGCGACGATTCGTGAAGCACTCGACACACTTGAAAAAACCGGATACCGCTGTGTCCCGGTCCTTGACCAATCAGGACAGGACTTTAAAGGGAACATCTATAAGATGCACATCTATCGGCATGGGATGAATGGTGGCAGCTTAGACGACAACGTCATGTCGCTGATTAAGAATACATCCAAATACATCTATACAGGAAGTAATTTCTTTGAAGTCTTCTTCTCAATCAAGGAATTACCGTATATCGCGGTCTTAAATGATGACGGTCATTTCTTCGGTATCCTGCCACACGGAAAAATGCTTGGAATGCTTGAAGAAGCATGGAACCGTGATTCTGGAAGTTACGTCCTGACAGTAGCCCTAAGTGAACAAAAAGGGGCACTTGAGAAGATCTCGAAGATCGTCAACAAATATTCAACGGTCGCGAGTCTGATGACACTCGATGCGAAGAGTAGCGTCATGCGTCGTGTATTGATTACATTACCGACGGATTGTGACGAGAAGACAAAGAAAAAAATCGTTAAGAAACTTGACGATAAGGGACTTCGAGTCGTTGCTGTCGAAGATTTAGCCGTTCGTGTATAATGGACCCGCACAAGACCAGTTCATGACTGGTCTTTTTTTGAGGGAAAGGAAGGATAGATGATGAAACTATTAATAGTAGGAGCCGGTGCGATGAGTGAGGCACTCGTTCAAGGATGGGTCGCTTCTGGATTTGCACGAGAAGATATCACGATGACGAATCGGAGTGGCGGGATACGCTTGACAGAAGTCGCAGCGCGACACGGCGTTCAAACGGTCGAGCAGGAGGACGTCTCCTTATACGATCTCGTCATGCTGGGCATGCAACCCGATGGTGTACTCGACTATGTAGCGAATCAACAATGGACGAATCAGACGATCGTTTCGATTGCTGCACATATTACACCATATGAAATCGAACAGTTGGCAAAACGTCCGACAGTTGCTGCCATGCCAAATACCCCAGTCGCACACCGTTTAGGAATGACTGGACTATGGTTCGGCTCACGCGTGAATGAAGAGATCCGAAGTGTAGTCGAGGCATTATTTGGACGTGTCGGAGAAATTGCGGAAGCAAATGAATCGACGATGCCTGCATTCATGGCGGCAGCTGGATGTAGTCCTGCTTTCTTCTATGAAGTCGTAGCTGGTATGGTGCCGGTTTTGACGGATGCTGGTTTTGAAGAAGGAAATGCACGTCGAATCGTTGCTCAAGCGATGAAAGGTTCAGCTGAAATTCTCATGCGCTCCGACGCAAGTACGGATCGTCTGATTGCCGATGTTGCGGCACCTGGTGGACCGACGGATCGTGGCGTCCAAGTGCTACGAGAGCGTCACTTATTCGATACGATGCAAGCGGCACTACGAGAGAGTTCACGCGAAGCAGACGAATAATGGATTCAAAAGAGGCTGACTCAAAAAGAATGACGCGTCTTTTCACGTCCTTATCTTTGTAGAGACTGACATTTGAGTCAGTCTTTTTTCGTTCACGAAAGTTTCACGTGAAACATAAACAAAGCGATTGCATCTTCAAATAAGAATTCGTACACTGTAAAAAGAAACCGTCCAGACGGTACAGTAAATATGAGGGAAGGGGGAGACTATTGGCCAGTGCAAAAGCGCAAGAGACTCGTCGTCGGATTCTTGAAGCCACGACGACGATCATTTTGCAACAAGGATTCACCCAATTGACGCTTGAAGAAGTAGCGAAACAAGCAAATGTCTCAAAAGGTGGACTATTGTATCATTTCGCTTCGAAGGAAGCTTTATTAATGGGGGTCATCGAGGCGCAAGAAGTACGACAATTTAAACTATATGAACAGCATCAGTTGACGATGGGACCGATGGAAGCGTTCGTGACGTTGCAAATCCAGCAACAAGAGGAGTTCCATCTCGACATGGATGCGCTTCTTTACTTGTTGTCCTTATTAAAGGATCATGCGACGTTCGTCGAGGAACGAAAGCGACAAGCGGAGCAGTTCTTTCGCCAACTGACAGAACAGATGGATCCGGTTGAAGTATTGTCGATTCGCTTTACATTAGACGGTTTGAAATTGTCGGAGCATTTTCAGTTCGGTGCACCGTCTCCAAATGTGCGACAAAGATTAATTCTGCAATTAATAGAACGTGCACGACGACTAGATAAACAAATTGAAGAGTGAGGGAGAACCATACGATGAAAAAGATCATCCAATTTTCGGTGAACAATAAGTTTGCCCTCTGGCTCATGACGATCATCATCACGGTTGCTGGTATTTATGCGGGAACATCGATGAAGCTCGAGACATTGCCAGACATCACGACACCGACCGTGTCGGTGACGACGATTTATCCAGGTGCTACACCAGAACAAGTTCTAGATGAAGTCAGTCGAGAACTTGAAAGTAAGGTCGAAAATTTATCAGGAGTCGATACTGTACGCTCGACGTCCTTCCAAAATGCATCGAACCTACAAATCGACTATAACTTCAGTACGGATATGGAAGAAGCCGAGCAAAAAGTAAAAGAAGCTCTTTCAAACGTCGAATTACCGGAAGGTGTTCAGGAACCACAAGTATCACGGATTTCCTTTGATGCATTCCCGGTCATCGGTTTTGCCGTTTCGGATAAGGAGCGTTCCCTGTCTGAGTTGACGAAACTCGTTGAAAACGAACTTCAACCGAAGCTTGAAGGAATCGAAGGGGCGCAGACGGTTCAAGTCGCGGGTCAAGAGATTCGCCGGATCGAAATTCGCTTCGATGAGAAAAAACTCGAACGTTACGGTTTAACCGAAGAGAATGCGAAACAATTGATTCAAGCTAATGATTCCCGTTTAGCGCTTGGCTTATACGAGTTGGGGGATAAGGAACAAGCAGTCGTATTAGATGGGAAAGCAACGACGGTCAAGGAATTAAAAGATCTTCGTCTTCCCTATACGCCACCAGCATCGAATACTCCTGAAGCAGGACAAGCAGGACAAGCAGGACAAGCAGGACAAGCAGGACAAGCAGGACAAGCTCCATCGTCAGCCCCTGCAGCATCCCAAACGACACCATCGACAAGTGCGGCGTCAGATCAGGCAACACAGACGGCACCAACGCAAGTACCAACTGTCACGTTGTCACAAGTCGCGACGATTGAAGATAAAGGGATCGAGGAATCGATCTCGCGTTCGAATGGTGAACGATCGATTGGGGTTCAAGTAACGAAGTCGCAAGATGCGAATACAGTCGATGTCGTCAATGCAGTCAAGCAGACAATCAAAGACTTTGAAAAAGAAAACGGTTCGGTCAATGCATCTGTGACACTTGATCAAGGAAAACCAATTGAGGAATCTGTTTCGACGATGATCAGTAAAGCATTGATTGGTGCGTTATTTGCGATCGTCATCATCTTGCTGTTCTTACGAAACATTAAATCAACGATCATCGCTGTTATTTCGATTCCATTATCGCTTCTGATGGCCATTCTTGTGTTGAAGCAGATGGATATTTCCTTAAACATCATGACACTCGGAGCGATGACGGTCGCGATTGGTCGAGTCGTTGATGATTCCATCGTCGTCATCGAAAATATTTATCGCCGTTTGACGGATCCGACGGAAAAGTTAAAAGGAAAAGAACTGATCATCAGTGCAACACGAGAGGTATTCATTCCCATCGCTTCGTCGACAGTCGTTACGATCGCGGTCTTCTTACCACTCGGGTTCGTTACGGGATTCGTTGGTGAGCTCTTCTTACCATTCGCTTTGACAGTCGTCTTTGCACTGTTCGCGTCCTTGATCGTTGCGGTTACGGTCGTTCCGATGTTCGCTGATTCGCTCTTTAAGCGTGGTAAAGCACCAAAACCGGAAAAAGAAGAGGGCGGAAAGTTGGCGAATGGATATCGTCGTATGCTGAATTGGTCTCTCAACCATAAACTCATCGTCTTTGGTCTTTCAGTCTTGCTTTTAATCGGTAGTTTTGCTCTCGTACCAACGATTGGTGTCAACTTCTTGAATCAAGAAGGAGAAAAGACACTCTACGTCACGTACAATCCAAAACCAGGTCAAACGTTGGATGATTCGTTAAAAGCAGCTGATCAAGCAGAAGATTATTTCAACAAACAAAAAAATATCGATAATCTTCAGTTTACCGTCGGTGGAGAAAATCCATTGAATCCAGGGAATACGAAACAAGGGGTCTTCATCGTCCAATACGATCCAGACACGGAAGATTTTGCAGATGTTAAACAGACAGCCATCAAACAGCTGAATGCTGACATTCCGACAGGAGAATGGAAAGAGCAAGATTTTAGTGGTGGCGCAGCTTCGTCAGGTGTCTCGTATTCAATCTTTGCGAATAATATTGAAGATTTAGAAGCAGTAACACCGAAATTCGTCGATGCGATCGAAGGTGAATCGAAGTATGTTCGAAAAGTAACGACAGATTTAAAAGAAGCGTATACGCAATATACGTTCGAAGTCGATCAGCAAAAAGCGGCTGAATTCGGCGTTTCAACAGCACAACTTGCGCAGGGCATTGCTAATGTCCAAGGAGAAGAAAAACCACTTTCTACTATTAAGGTAGATGGGAAGGAACTCGATGTCATCGTTCCAAACGAACAAACGACATACGATTCCGTTCAAGATTTGGAAGAGACAGATGTCGTGACACCGCTTGGAGTGCGCAAACTGTCCGATTTCGTTGAAGTGAAGAAAGGAACGACTCCTGATTCGCTCAACGAACGTGATGGAAAACTCGTCGCTACCGTTACAGCAGAACTAAAAACGGATAAAGCAACCGAGGCTTCTCAAGCGATTGAAAAGTCCGTCAAAAACATTGATCGTCCGACAGGCGTCTCTTATGAGCAAGGCGGAGTCACAGAGCAGATCCAAGAGTCGTTCACACAACTTGGTCTAGCAATGGCAGCAGCTGTAGCGATCGTCTATCTTGTCCTCGTCATTACGTTTGGAGGAGCATTGACACCACTCGTCATCTTGTTCTCACTTCCATTCGCCATCATCGGTGGACTGGTTGCCCTGTTGATTACAGGAGAGACGATTTCTGTGTCATCCTTGATTGGTGCGTTGATGTTGATCGGAATCGTCGTGACGAATGCGATCGTCTTGATCGACCGTGTCATTCATAAAGAAGCGGAAGGTTTATCGACGCGTGAAGCACTACTCGATGCAGCAGGTACACGTTTACGTCCGATCTTGATGACGGCACTTGCGACGATTGGTGCACTTGCACCACTTGCGCTTGGACTCGAAGGTGGCGCATTGATTTCAAAAGGGTTAGGTGTGACGGTCATCGGTGGACTGACGAGTTCGACGTTGTTGACACTCCTCATCGTGCCAATCGTCTATGAATTCTTAGCACGTTTCCGTAAAAAGAAGTCAATTGATTCTTGAAAAAACGATTAAATGACTCAAACTGACAGGTATGTAGAAATGGCTATCCTAAGCCGTTCTACAGCCTGTTTTTTTATTTTGTTACAAAAGTATTACGAAAAAGAATTAGCGTTAAAGAACTGTAACATGATGAAAATCTGGAACATGATAGGATAAATACAGAAATTATCTGACAATTCAGACGTAAAAAACATTCATACATAAGAGGAGAATGAATCGATGAAAGCTGTCACTCGTGTTTTGTTAACCTTAACGTTACTCATCAGTAGTTGGACACTCGTCCCAGCATCAACGCAAGCTGCAACAAGTAAAAAAGTAGTGGTGTCAGTGGATGTGCTAAATATTCGTGCAAAAGCTGCTGTATCGAGTAAACGAGTCGGGCAATTGAAACTTGGACAAGCTGTAACCGTCGTAGGTCAGGTCAAAGAATGGTATCAAATCCGTCATCAAGGAAAATCAGCATATATCGCTTCTACATACACGAAAGCATATAACGCTAAAGCGACGAAAGGTCTTAGTAAAACAGGATCAACGATCGTTTCGGTAGCAGAAGGTCTCAAAGGACGTCCTTATGTTTTTGGTGCGACAGGTCCTGTTAGCTTTGATTGCTCTGGATTTACACGCTACGTTTATCAAGCACTAGGAAAATCACTCCCACGTACGGCAGCGGCTCAATACTCAGCAACAAAACGTACGGCACCAGGCGCTGGTGATCTCGTCTTCTTTACACATGGAAGTGGGATTCAACACGTTGGAATCGCTGTCGATGGTGGTACGATGATCAATGCGAACTCGTATTATGGAAGAGTCGTCAAAGAATCGTTCCGTGGTGGCTACTGGGGATCACGGTATGTAGCGGCAGGAACTCTTTAAACAAAACGAAGCGACGAATTCAAATCGATGAACTCGTCGCTTTTTTATATGGATTCAAGTGTGAGGAAGAACAGTCGTTCCAGCAATGAATGTCGAGGGTACTTCGATTTGTGGACGAGCAACGAGATCTTCGCGGACGGTTAATTGAAAAGCATGTCGCCCGATCGTGGCATAAGGGATCGCGATCGTCGTCATCGCTAAGACTTCAGCGAGTTCACTTCCATCAAAACCAATGACAGACAGGTCTCCAGGAACCTGATAGCCTTGTTTTCGGAGTTCTAAGATGAGACCAGCTGCCACGTGATCACTTGCGGTCAAGATAGCGGTCGGTCGTTGTTTTTGTTGCATCCAGCGTCTTGCGACGGTCGCACCGTCTTCAATCGTCAAGGTCTGTTCATAGACGAATTCGTCACGTACGACCTCTTGATACGCATGTTTACGCGCCAAGCTATTCGTACTGTCCGGTCGTCCGAGACAGATGCCGATGCTCGTATGTCCCTGTTGTCGTAGATGTGCAAGTCCTTGTTGAAAGGCCGTATAGTGATCGATATAGACGGCAGCGACATCTTCATGATGTTCACAAAAGACGATCGGACCATATAGTTCCTGTCTCTTATACACATCTCCGAGCCCACGAGACT
>NZ_WBYY01000120.1:0-10005 GCF_048985645.1 Exiguobacterium sp. A1_3_1
GGGTTCAGACCGTGAATACGTCGTCCGGAAAACCACGAGGATTGATAGCCGCTCTCGCAGCGTTTTGCTTTTATTGTGGGGTTGAAGCGGTCGTCGGGCTGTGGGGCAGTAGTTATCTTGTCCAAGTCCGGTCCTTTTCCGTAACATCAGCAGCGACGTGGATTTCCGTCTATTACGGAAGCATCACCGCGGGGCGATTCATCAGTGGTTTTCTATCGCTACGCTGGTCGAATCGTCGTTTGATTCGTGTCGGTCAATGGACGGCATTCGTCGGAGCCGCCTGTTTCATCCTCGCACCCGCTGCCTGGATGCCGCTTGGTTTCGTACTTGTCGGGCTTGGTCTCGCACCGATTTACCCAGCAATGCTCCATGAGACGCCGGTACGGTTCGGAGAAGCTGCGGCGCAACGGCTGATGGGGGTACAAATGGCATTCGCCTATACCGGTAGTACCTTCATGCCGCCATTGTTCGGATGGCTGGCGACGTCCTATTCCTTATCGTTGTTCCATTGGTTTACGATCAGTCTCATCTTCTTGATGCTGGTCGCTACGGAAGGCTTGAACCGGATGTTATTCAGACAGCGATTGGCAAAAGCGTCTTGAAAAAAGGAGGAATGGAGATGAAGATTAAACATATCGCCCTCTTTGTGGCAGACCTGGACGGGATGCGTCAATTCTACGAAACACATTTTGATGCTACGGCAGGCGAGCGGTATCATAATCCGGCGAAAGGGTTCACATCGTATTTCCTGACGTTCTCGAGTGGTGCGCGCCTTGAGTTGATGCAACGGACGGATATCACGGAACGGACGATGAATGCGCTCGGGTATGCCCACCTCGCCTTCTCGCTTGGCAGCAAACAAGCGGTCGACGACTGGACGGCTCGGTTACGGGACGCCGGTATACAACACCTTGACGGTCCCCGGACGACGGGTGACGGGTATTATGAAAGTACGATCGCAGACCCGGAAGGTAATGTGATTGAGTTGACGGTCTAATGATGAAACGAAACAATCCCTCATTCTGATTAGAGTGAGGGATTGTTTGTTGATCGATGACTGTTCAATTGTTTTCTGCTTGTTGGTATGTCCCGTGACGAGCAGTTGTCTGACACGTATTTCATTCAGGTTATCTTTAAGCGACGATTACAAAACTCTTTCGCTGTAAACATTTGTAATGATATGCTAAAAAAGAACCAAATTATGACTATACGTATTCATTTAAGAGGAGGCAGTTTATGCGAAAGCACCTAGGATGGATCTCAATCGGTATTGTGGTTTTTACTTTCCTTACTGTTAAGCTCTTACCGTTCAATGGCTTTTGGGGAACGAACTATATGTTAGCTGGACTATTGCTTGCGCTAGTGTGCGCCATCATAAGTCTAAGAAATACGGGGAAAATCCTTGCGTTAACATTGCTCACTTCTCTATTGGTGCTTTTTATTTTTTCAGTGATTGGCTTCTTGGCACTAGCTTAAGTATTTCTAGAAGCGATTACATTCGATTAGCTGATATCATTACGATATTTCTTCTTGAACACGTCATACGTTGCTGAATCACCGAACAGTAGGAAACAACCGCGATCATCATAGATATTCATGACGATCTTTTGATTCACGTTCACGAAAAAGACTTCCGGATAGTCTGTATATGTTTGACGAAATCTTGGTTGCAGCGTCGGGAAATCCTGATGGCAGATCGCTTTGATTAAACGCTTATAATCTAATGCGTTTTTGTTCGGTAATAACACGGCATATTCGGATACCTGCTCTTCTTCATCCATCATTTTCTCTACGAACTTTATGTTGTATTGATCTTCTCTTCTTTTTAAGTGACGGAATACTTTCGTCGCTGACTTTTGATACTTACCGCGCTCACTTCTCACATGCACGATGAAGTAAAGGGACTCCTCTTCTCGGAATAGATCTTCAAACAGTTCGTTCGATTTTTGATATGCCTGTTTGAAGTATTCGTCGTTGATTTCATCTGAATTTTTCTTTAACTGATACAGGTCCTTTACTAAGTCTACGTGGAATACTAAATCCTTCTCGACAAAGGAACGATTAAATAAGTTTACCTTCCCAAAATAGTGTTGCAAGTATTGTTCGAAGTTCATTCCAAAGCTCCTTTATTCTGATGAGGACAGATTGATTTAACGATCGATACAACCAGTCTAGAATGGAGGATGAAAAGATGATCATTGATACATTATCGAATCATACTGAACAATTAGAAGTAGTTGCCACAATGATTCATACCGAATTCGTTCAAAAGAAAAAAGGAACGACACCCTATGAACAAATAAAAGCCTTTTTGGACAAAAAATCAGATGAGTCGTATCCTGTGACGTTGATTGCCTTAGATGATGTCACGTGTATCGGAACCGTCTCTCTCTTTGAAAATGACTTGAAGGAACGACCAGCCTATACGCCTTGGCTCGCTTCTTTATTCGTTGAAAAAGTCTATCGGAATCAAGGGATCGCGCAGCAACTGATCAATCAATTAATCGTTTACGCGAAGTCTCGACAGATCACAACAATCTATTTAAAAACAGAAAACGCTTCAGCATATTATAAAAAATTAGGATGGACTTTAGTTGAGGCGATTGAGACGACGAATTCACCCATGTATATTTTCGCTTATAATATTGATGACGCTTAATACGTTCTAGTGAGCGACAACAGCACTATTAAAGCTTTACTCTTATGAGATAACAGAAAGGACGTTTTTATGAATCTCGAAATTAAAAGCTATCTTGAAATTCCGCCTGAAAAAGAAGAGCATGATGTGAATCAAACTTATCCAGGATTCGTAGAGATGACCTATACGATCGACAACGATATCTTTAACTATGCTTTTGGTCGAGCTGGCGGCTATCCTGCTGGAAAAGTCTTCTTTTGTATAGAGGGCATCCCTCTCCCTTTTAACGCACACGTGAGCGAGCTATTCCAATTTTGGCATGCGTTAATAAAAAGTGTGACCACGAATGATTTGCATGACATCGAAAAGTTCGATTGGTCACTTCCATATGAAAACGAAGAAATTTCTAACCAGTTCATGATTCGATTTTTCTATCGAAAAAAAAGAGTAGAATTTCATTATCAAAATCAACTCTTGGCTACTTTTTCACTAGAGACCTATAAAAAAGCAGTCCTGCATGGGTTTTTAGATTTCATGTGGCATACGAATCTGGAGTTTGAGACGATCGTGTATGATTCGCTTGGTGAGGAGATTAATTACGCAGCGATGCGAGAAGATACAGGAGACGATTTATACACATGTCGCTACATCTTCTTACAATTCATGAGAGAACTTTATCGTCAAAAAAATGATATACAGACGTTGATTGACTTCGATTTTAAGATTAGTCGCCCTTTCTCTAAATTACATTATGATTTAAACGACTAAGGACATACTGACTTAGACGAACTTACAGTTCTTTTTTAAATCGATTCTTCGTATTCGTATAGACGCCTGCAAAAATTATAAAAAACACGAGTAGAACGAAGCCTACTATGAATAAAAACGAATATCCAGATATCTCACTGAATGCGATCAATAATAGACTAAAGCTAATCCCATACATGATCTTCCCCATGAATTTACACAGGGCGACTTCGTCATAAGTTTCCTTTTTACTTTCTGACATCGTATTATATCCTGTAAGCAATGAGGCACCCTTTCCAATTGATAAAACGATCGCAAACACTAGCATGGGGATTAAAATCACGACATACACGATGGAATCGTTCAAGGTCGTTCGCTCCTTTCTCCTGTTTTAATAGATATCATGTTATTTATCCATTTACGTTCTATAAGCAGTCTGCGTTTCATAAAATATCATAAGTACACTACCACAGTAATATGTTGATTTAGTACATGACCGAAAGAACAATCGTATGTTGAAACTCTTAATCGTACCCATTATCTGTATCTCTTTATTGATTCTATCTGCGTGTAAGGAATAACACTCAAGCGATCAAGTAAGAGCAAAGACCGCAGAGCTCAACTAAGATAGTGAGCTGAACATCGTTCTACTATATGATTCCTACCAAAAATGCTTTAGCGCTAGAGATCGATTCCTTTTGAGTCAGAACCGCATGTAAAGCTTTCATCCTCAGTACTTCTGGTTAGCGTGTCCACTTTGTTCGATTATCAAGTGTAGAGAATACTCCTATGCGATATTTTGTCCTTCAACTATTCAAGGGCGTGACTGAAAACTCGAAGAGCGAGGCGATTGACTTAATTCCATCCTCACCCATCGTGACGAAAATGATGTATTGTTTTTGACATATCAAAATCTAGATGTAGCTATAGCAAAAGCTCTCCCAAAAAGTAGACAGTTGAAATATCAAAACTGTCTACTTTTTTGGGGGGATTACCATTCTTATTCCATCAAGACCATTTTTCTTCAGCATCCATCCAACAATTGTTTTTTAAATCAAGAGAGTCATCACTATCGTGTATCGTAAAGTACGATGGAAGATCTAGTGACGCTCCACCAGCTTTTTCCCAGCACAATCTGAACCATTGTGCAAAAACGCTTTGTTCTTGTGGAATTAACTTTTCTTCATTTTGCTCATGAAACTCAAAAAAAACCTCGAGTTGACTGTCGTTCATTTGATGATATTCGACTTCTTGTAATACATCTTCGCTCCCAGCAAAAACAGTTGAATCGTTTCCTTCGTAAAATACTTCATTTGCTTCTTTATCCATTGAGAACATGATGACCGAAAGTTCAAATCTAGTCGGTTCAATGAATGCTGTGAAGTCCAGTACTTCGATGTCCTTAGAGAACGGATAAGAAAAGATTTTCTGGAGTTGGTCCTCCACTAAACCTGACTGCTTTTCAAGATGGATCTTAATTGAATCAATATAGTTTTCGACTGTAAACATGATAAGTACCTCCAAGCATGAATCTATCAATTTATGTTGTTAATTCGTCAGCATTGCTTAATGTTTTCATCGTGTTTCTCTTGAAGTCGTCTCTCTAGAACGAATACGTATATTACAGCAACCAATACTCCAATTATTCCCGGCAAAACAGCAACGATGGGATCCTTCAAATATGCGAATGGAATTACATACGTCAACAACATCTTGATCCCATATGAAACCAACACGGACGTCAGTAAAACTAAAGTTATAGTCCGCTTTTCGATATTCCCAAAAAATTGATGTCTTTGTTTCTCTACTTTATGTATACCGAGCCAAGATAACATCTTCAAATCTCCTTTATTCATAGCTAATAGTTGACAATCATCACTCTACCATACGACCTTCTATTTGTATTAAAAAGTAAGTTTACTTTAATGATTTTCACCAAAAATGCTTATCAATATAAAAAAACTAACCTAATCAAAATTTACGATACGTATAAGAGGATGATTCATAGTTATCATTAAGTATGTGAGATAGGATGACAGACGTTTAGAAGAGAGACGTACACCTTTAATTGTTTGAATAACATCCCATTTTTTGTATACTGATAATGGAATTTATACAAATAAAAGGGGGTCTTCTCTTGAGAGCAAAACTTGGCTGGATTTCTATCGGATTAATGGTTCTTACTTTCTTGGTACTTTTTACATTCCCGATTAATGGATTTTGGGGCGACGCCATCCTCATTGGTGGTCTGGTCCTTGCTTTATTAGCTGCTATCTTTAGTAATCGAGGTATAGGCAAAATGTTAGCTTTTATTTTAATGATAGTTCTTTTAATTTTATTTGTACTATCTGTCTTGAATTTTTTAGGGATTTTCGCATAAAATCGGGTCGTTCGAATTGGATAACGAATGTCTAAGCTCTTACAAAGATGTGACTGTCTAAATAGAACGCTCCCTCAGAGTATATGTAAGAGAGAAAACATTCTTATATCCAATAGATCGTCACGCTGTCACTTCAGCATAACTTTATCTGAGAGTATGCTCTTCACATTCTCTATTATATCTTCGGTTGCTTTTGGCGTTTTGACCTTCTAGATTGAAAGTATTTACTTTTTCGCTTCAAACGTCAGTGTTTTTTATGCACCTTCTCCTCTTTACTCAAGAATCAATTTAAACTTTCCTTCATGAATGACATCTGAAACTGGTGTTAATGAAAACTCTTGCAGTGTCTGCTCAGATTTTTTTTGTCGGAAATCTGACATTAACTCCGTTCCTAAACTGTAAACAGTCAATCGAGGGACATCCTTCGCTTCACTTCCAGTGCTAAGTTCTTCGTAGCTTAAGGAGTTGTTCTTAACCTGTTCGAGTATCTTCTTTTTATCGTTGAAAGCCATCTTTTCTGTTTCTATAGGGGGCGCTTTAGGATAAAGTTCCTTCGCAAACACCTCCGCTTTACCTTCGAATATGAGATAGTCGATGGAACTTGGTTGTCTGATTTCAGGATGTTCGTTCACTACGGAATGATTATACTCATGCGCAACAACGTACTCCAGTATCTCATGCGTATACTCTTCACCTAACATAATCACCATACTACCATCGCTCATCGTAAAACCAATCAGCCCGCTCGTCGCCTTTGCGGCGTATCGATGCTCTTCCGATAAGGGTAGCATCAGGATAATCTTATCTTTACTAGGAAGGTGGTCAGCTGATTTTCGGAGTGCCTCATGAACAGCTTTCATATTTTCTTTCTCTTCATGCATCAAACGTTTCGTCAATCTTTTTAAATCGTTCAAATAGGAAGTGGCGGAAAACACGTCATTGAACCCCTTGAAATCAAGAAAGATATCCTGCTCTTTCTGAATGCGATCCAGTTCCCGACGGACAGTTTTATCGAAGATTCGCTGTAGGTCCTCGTCCGTGACGTTTGTGTCCTTCATCTTTTTCTGAACTTTTGTGAAGTAGTCGATATAGGCTGGGTACAATGTAATGATTTTTGCATGCTGGTCTTTTGCTAGTTCAACTTCTCGAATAGTGGACTTGGGTTTCTCAGTCGACTGCGTCGGTTGGGATGTACATCCTGATACACAACAAATGAGTATTGATAAAAAGAACGCTAGACGTATTTTCAAAATTATTTACCACCTTATTGTTGAAATGATTGTATCGTATAATGCTTATAAAATAATTATATAGATTTATTTTCCATCTATCCATAAAAAAGTAAGTTTCAGTTTGTTCATAGACCATTTTTAAGAACCTATAACGTTATCTACGTATACATTTGTTTTTCTAAAATTCTCATCGTTTGGAGTGTTAAACATGTCAGTTGGATGGAGTGGTACGATTCAAGATTTTTTACAGATCGATCAACATCAGTTTTCGCAAGCCTTACAGCATTCCATTCCAAATGATGCCTATCGTATCAATTTGACGAGAGATCGAGATGGATCAATTATTTATATTTTTGAAAAACCTGAGTTAGAAGAAACATGGCATACACTTAAACACGTGTTACGTATTGAAAACTAATATAACGTTCATCAAAAAAGTCTACATCTTGTACAGATGCAGACTTTTTTGATGAAATTTAGATGCCCATCAGTTTATTCCTTTCGTATAAAATTATCTTAATAAATTCGTCTGAATCGAAAAGAAATTTCCTTTTGCATCAATTTTTATCTATTAATTCCTAATTATACGTACTACCATCTATTCCGCGATGAATGCGAGCATGACAGTTCGGACTAATTGCTGCGACATGTTGGTCACCATCCGAAATTTTATACATGTGACGCACTTCAAGTGATGATCTGGAACTCGCTTCAAATAGTTCAGATCGTCCATATACTTCGCATATTCCTGCCGCTCTCTTTCATGCATATACTTTAATCGCTTCTGATCGTTTTTTTGACCTTTATTTGTTTGACTTGAAATCGACTCATCTCTTGTCGACGTATCTTAAAGAGCCATATTTTTAAATTTTCAAGCGAATCTTCAATTATTACACTACTCTTCAAATGACGTTCCGACTCGAACTGACCATGCTTCATAATCGTAGCTGATCCAAGAACAAATTGGATGATCTCCCGTGAATGACCGTCACGATTGAGCACTTGTTTCAGTTCATATCCATTAACGTTAGCTGATCATCAAATCGATATAAACCATTTTGTTCCTGATGAAAAAGTAACATATCTTTTAAATGATTGACATGATCACGTATCGCTTTAATCTCAAACAGATTAAATCTTATCATCTGCCGATATGGACAGACGTAAAGACGAACTTATCATAACGATGGCGTGAAAACGAATACTCGAACGGTTTTCCGTTACCAAGGAATACGACTTGCTCTACTTCGATGACAGGATCGGTCTCCTCGTTCCCGAGATATTCATGATCCCATTGATTCGGCTTGTCTGCCCGAATCATCTTATGCGAGCTCGTGATCGTATAACCGAGTTCTTCTTGGATATACCGGTAAATCGAACTATCAAGAACTTCTCGCGTCACTCCGGTAATTAATGAAGACGGCATAAACGTGTGTTCGATCACGTATGGTTCGTCGTCAACATATCGAACACGCCGTATCTCATAAACGGGATCGGTCTTCTCGATCATCAGATGGCGTGCGACCTCGGCTTCCGGAAAACGAACCTCGAACTGAAGAACTTCACTTCTGACAGCCCGCTCTCCGAGCAGCTTTGTCAACCCTTGTGACTCTTTGTTTAATACATTGATTCTTCCTTGGGAAAAGCTTGACGGTAAAATGAACGTCCCTTGTCCTCGTTGTCGATAGATGATCCCCTCGAGTACGAGGATTTCTAGAGCACGTTTCATGGTCATCCGGCTGACCTCAAACTCTTCTGCTAGTTGAATCTCGTCTGGCATCGCTTCTTCCACATTGTATCCGCCATTCAGAATCCGTTCTCGTAATTCATCTGCAATTTTTTCATACTTTGGTTTCTTTTTATTAGACATGACAACACCCCATGTATAGACATATACATATAATATAACAAAAAATAAGGATCAGGGCTAGATATACCCCGATCCTTTCTTCTTATCCTTCGAATCCATTTTCTTCGATGAGATGCTTGAACCAGTAACCACTCTTTTTTACTGTACGCGTTTGATTCGTCAAATCGACACCGACGAAACCATATCGGTTCTTATAGGCATTACTCCACGACCAATTGTCCATGAACGTCCAAAGGTGATATCCTTTGACGTTCGATCCCTCCTCTAATGCGTGATGCACCCATTTCAAATGTTCCGCGATGAAGTCAATCCGGTAATCATCCTGGATACTACCGTCCGTGTCTCGGTAGCGTTCTTCTCCTTCCACTCCCATCCCGTTTTCTGAAATGAAGCACTCGATGTTTCCATAATTCTCACGTAAGTTCGTCAGGATGTCATACACACCCTTTTCGTAAATTTCCCAACCACGATGTCGATTCATCTTGCGTCCCGGCATTTCATAATAATCGAAAAGATGCTCTGGCATGAACGGTGCTTTCGGATTCGGAAGATGTTCTTTTACTTTGATACGTCTCGGCTGATAGTAGTTGATGCCGAGGATATCAACAGTGTACGTCTCGATTTTTTTTCGGTCCGTTTCACCCATCGCCGGGAGGGCATCCTGCTCTTTTAACAGTTCGATTAATTCAGCAGGGAAAGTACCTAAAACGGACGGATCGAGGAAAGAACGATTGAACAAGATGTCCGCTAGATACGCTGCTTGTCGATCCGCTTCATTTTGACTTCTTGGATAAGAGGGAGTCAGGTTGAGAATAATACCGATTTTTCCTGTTTGTCGTGTATCTCTGTATGCTTCGATCGCAAGGGCACTCGATAGAATCGAATGATAGGCGACCTGGACCGCTCGTTTAAAGTCTACGACGTTCGGATAATGAAAATCGTACAAGTACCCTCCCTCGACCGGGACGATTGGTTCGTTATGGGTGAACCATTTGCCGACACGGTCTCCGAACAGTTCAAAGCAGGTTTTGGCATACGCAACATAATGCATCACGACTTCCCTGCTCTCCCATCCTCCCTTTTCTTGTAAGGCAAGCGGCATATCAAAATGATATAAATCTGTCTCTTATACACATCT
>NZ_WBYY01000121.1:0-9985 GCF_048985645.1 Exiguobacterium sp. A1_3_1
ATCAACACCTGTATCGATGACCGCAATTTTGACAGGTGCTAATTTTTTCCCACTAAATCGTTTTTGGAACTCCTCAAAACCAATTCCAACATTCGGGAACTGTTCGAAGACTGTTTTCTTATTGATGGCCCATTGGTAATCAAAATTGATATCACTTGTTGCTTTGTAAGTTTGAATCTTTTCCACATATTCGACTGCTGATGAGCGACCAATCGATTGCTTTAATGCTGACGCTGATTGTCCCTTCACCGTTGGATCTTCTGTCACTACAATGAAATCACCAGCTTTACCAAGCGGTAAACGCTCAACATCTGCTGATTGAATTCCAGCAATTTTCATCGAACTGACTGTTTTCCCTGGCTTTAACTTAACGATGAATCGCGTAGTTTCTTTTGACTGAATGTTCATCCCTAATGTTCCGAACGTATCGTCTAACGTACTGCCGCTCATCTCAGATATCTTCATTTTTTTGGCATATCCATCGATTTCTTCTGCAATCACAGCAGGCGATGCATCGCGTGATAATGTATAAAGACGGTCAACGGCTTGTTGATCTGTCTTTGTCAGCGTGTACGATGTTCCACGTACGAGTGCCTCCATTGCAGGTTTCAATGTTTTTAAATCTTCGTACGCTTGTTGACGCTTATCTTTATTGAAAAGAAGCGTTTTGACAACGTAAGGCGATGTTTTGTAATAAAGCGACGTCAAGGCACGACCTGCGTCCGATTGACTCAATACCTGTTTTTGGATCGAGTGCATAAGAGCAAGCATTGGTTTTTCTTCTTTTGTTTGTTTTAATGCTTCTTCTGCCATACAGCTAATATCACTGATTGGCTCATATTCGACAGCTAATTTGACGTTATTGTATGTCAGCTTAACGTTTGCTGCTTTTGTCGTTTTCCCCTCTTCGATGTTCGGGTAATATTCGACTTTGACATAATACGGTCCATCCCATGCATATGGAACGGCTAATTTTGTCGTTGCTTTTTCATTCGGTTCTGCTTCTGTCCGGTAACGATCAAATGTATCATCTTCAGCTGCCATCGCTTCGCTCGGGTAAGCTGTCACTTGAACAGGTTGATCCGTATCGATTGATAACTCAAAGTGTGACGCTGTTTTTTCTACACCTGCTTCATGATTGACACGGTACCAATATGTATTTTTTTCTTCCATTCCGGTCTTAAGTGTCGTTTCTTGTCCTGCTTGTAAAAGTGTTGCGCTTGCAAGAGCGGTCTCCGCTTTTGCAGTAGTTGGTCCTACGCCGAGCGTTAAAACTAAACAGCTCAGCATGACCCAAATCATCAGTTTCTTCACACATGCTCCTCCTTCAAAATGGATATACTTTAATTTGATTATAAACAGTATATGGATAAAATGGATAATTAATTTATAGTGAAATCTTACAATTTTGAAAGAAAGACGCATCATGTTCTAAAGAACACGATGCGTCTGACTCCATTCATTTAAAATCTGCTACATATTCGCCGTATCCTTCTTGTTTCAAGTCCTCTTTCGGAATAAAACGTAAGGCGGCTGAGTTCATACAATACCGAAGCCCTGTTGGCTCTGGACCATCCGAGAAGACGTGTCCAAGATGGGCATTTCCATGTCGACTTCGGACTTCCATCCGTTTCATGCCGATTGAAAAATCACTTTTCTCAATGATATTACCTGGCTCAAGTGGTTTCGTAAAACTCGGCCATCCTGTCTTCGAATCATATTTATCATTTGATGAAAACAGTGGTTCTCCAGAAATCAGATCGACATAGATCCCGTCTGCTTTCAAATCGTGATACGGATTATCAAACGCTGGCTCCGTTCCATCCTCTTGTGTCACTTTATACTGGATGGCGGTTAATTTCTTTTTGATTTCTGCGTCTGATAATTTTGGATAGGTTGGAAGATCGAGTTTGGGTTGATCATTCCAGTAGCGATCGATGAAGTCGTCGCGTCCAGAAGCTGCCCGGTAAAACTTATATTTCTTCTCACTCTTCAAATAGTAATCCTGATGGTATGCTTCCGCTTCATAAAAAGGACCTGCCGCAATCAACGGTGTGACGATTTTATCATCGAAGATCTGTTGTTTCTCTAAATCCTGTTTCGATTGTGCTGCGATTTCTTTTTGTTTCTCATTCGTATAGAAAATCGCCGTTGTATAAGACTCACCACGATCGACGAATTGACCATCTGCATCCGTCGGATCAATCTGGCGCCAGTAGACATCTAATAATTGCTTGTACGAGATGACGTTCGGATCAAACGTGATCAATACCGCTTCCCGATGACCTGTCGTCTCCGCTGACACTTGATTATACGTCGGATTTTCAACATCACCGCCCGTATAACCAGAAATGACGGACTTGACTCCTTTTAATTCTTCGAACGGGGGCTCCATACACCAGAAGCATCCTCCAGCTAAAATCGCTGTCTCTTCCGGTTGATAACTCAATTCCTTACTGCCACTTGATTTTGCTTGCTGTTGCTGGAACACGAAGTATCCCCCGACCATGATGACGATGAGACCGATGACTGATAAAATCGTCCACATTCGTTTCTTCATCTCCCTTCGCCTCCTTTATTTAGCTTACGTCGCATGACGTCGATTGGATGTTCTTTTATTTAACTGTACCGCGCTAATACCGTCTTGTCGTAGCATGTGCTCAAAAGAAGCACATTCAATACTATGTAGAGTTCTTGTGTGTTTCTCCACAAAAAAAAGAGCCTCATATCGACTCTTTTCGAAAATTAACCTTTTTGAATCCAGAATTTTAGGACGCTTGCTTCTTCTTCATGTTTGACGAGTGCATGACCACCTGATGTCGCCCACGCCTGAAGATCGTTTTTTGCCCCTTTATCCGTTGCATGGACTTCAAGGATTTGACCTGATTCGAGTCCAGCGATGGCTTTTTTTGTTTTTACGATTGGCATCGGACAAGCAAGTCCTTTTGCGTCGAGTACGAGTTCTGATTTCATGTTGTATTCCTCCTGAATGATTTGATGTTCGTTATGAATCGGCTTAGCGTACCGCACAGCGGTTCGGTCCGACTTCCATTTCCCGTTGTGTTTCAAGATCGGGTGTCTGTTTCCCCATGTTTGTTTCACGGATATCTTGATACGCGTTCGGTTGTGGCGGCAGGTTCTCTGTGACCATTTTCCGGAATGTTGCTTCATCGTCGATGTTGAGACCATGATTGTTCGCAAGCAAGATGCTTAATTTTTCCGCTACACTACCATCCGTGTTCAATTCTTCAATGATCATGAAATGTGCCGGTAAGACGATTAATTCTGGTGAAAGATCACGATACGTGTTGTAGAGCGAATCGCGTAAGTCACCGACCCAGTCTTCCGCGAGACCGGCTAAATCCGGACGACCAATCGAGTCGATGAACAAGATATCACCTGTCAATAAATAACGCTGATCGACGATGAATGAAGTCGATCCAATCGTATGTCCCGGGGAATAAAGAGCGCGTACTTCAATCGCTGTATCCCCCACTTGAACCGTACTACCGTCTTCAAGTGGTGCATAATCGAATGTGACATCCGTCGCATCTTTTGGCGGCAACCAGTATGTCGCGCCTGTTTTTTCGGCGATGTCGCGTCCTCCAGAAATATGATCCGCATGAAGATGTGTATCAAACACATGCTTAATCGTGACGTTGCGTGATGCGGCATAATCCAAATACACATCTGTCATTCGTGTCGCGTCGATGAGTACGGCCTCTCCTTCTGAGATGACCATATACGAGAGACACCCTTTACCGATTCGAACGAACTGAACGACTTCGCCTTGATCAGTTCCTGTTTCGTTCAGCGTTCCGAGTGAAATCGGTTCTAGATGTTCACTCCATGCTTTCATACCGCCTGACAGATACGATACGTCTCGTCCTGCTTCTTCTAGCATATCGGCGACGAAAATCGATGAACCTTCTTTTGCGCAAACGACGAGAACATCCTGATCCGTCGGAAGCTGATCGAGAATCTCCTCGACACCATCCAACAATTCAAAATACGGAATGTTGAGGTACTTGAAGTTCTCTCCTTCGATTTTCCAATCTTGAAACGCATCCTCATTCCGGACATCTAAGATGAACAGAGACTCACGTCCAATGATTTTTTTTGTAACTTGTGCGGCTGTCATTGCTTGTGCCATATCTACTCGTTCCTCCTCTACTTTACGCTGTTGTATTATTTCGCTGAAACGAGTGTCGTCGTCTCAGACGCCCATTCCTGCATACCCGGTACGACATTGTGGACCGTATACCCCTTGTCACTGAGCTGTCGGCATGCCATGTCACTTCGGCTACCTGTCCGGCAGATGACATAAATCGTCTGATTTGAATCCAGTTCTGCATGGCGTGTCTCCAGTTCGCCTAACGGAATATTGATGGCTCCCGGTACATGGGCGAAGGCATATTCTGCTTGTTCACGAACATCAAGTACCGTGATCGAGTCGTCTTGACGTGCTGCTTCGACTGTTGCGTTATCGACGGTTTGAGCGAATGCTGCTGGTTCCGTGACATCACCTGTTGATTTCCGAACGTAATGACGGAGCACTTCGCCTTCTTCAATCGTGCCTAAATAATGATTGCCGGTGCTGTTTGCCCAGGCACGGAGATCTGCAGTTGATCCTTTATCCGTCGCTTGGACTTCGATGACTTGTCCAGGTTCTAACGTCTTGATCGTTTTTTTCGTCCGAACGATCGGCATCGGACAAGCGAGACCTTTAGCGTCCAATACGATATCTGATTTAATCCTAGTCATACAATTCGCTCCTTTACGGTGTGGGGTATTATTTCGTTTCGCCTTCGTACGACATCATGCCGCCATCCATGTTCGTCACGTCATATCCTTGTCCTTCGAGATATGTCGTTGCGCGACCACTGCGCGCACCAGAACGGCATACCATGACATACTCTTTTTTCTTGTCGAGTTCGTTCATCTTGAATTCAATCAATCCGAGTGGAATATGGATCGCTCCCGGAATCATTCCTTCTTTGACTTCATCGACTTCCCGGACATCAATGACGTTCAGTTGTTCACCACGTTCGATTTTTTCCTGTACTTCTGTTGCTGTCATGCGTTTCATGTTCAATTCCTCCTCTTGATTCGATTTAGCGCCAGGCATTCATTCCGCCACGGACTTCCGTGACATTTGAATAACCAGCTTTTTTTAGTACTTTGACGGCTTGTTTGCTTCGCATCCCGCTTTGACAGATGACGATCACTTCTTTGTCTTTCGGGATTTGATTCAGTTGACTGTTTAGCGTTTGTAATGGAATGTTCTTAAATCCTTTGATGTGATTGCCTTTGAATTCTGCCGGTGTCCGAACATCGAGATAAAATCGTTTGCGGTCGTTTAGTAACGGCTTCAGTTCCGTGGTCGACACTTGTTTGACGCCTTTTGTTGGGGCGAACATCTTATAAGCGAGATAGCCGACGATGAGCAACAAGATGATCGATAGTATATCCATGCGTCATTCCTCCTTCAGATCATTAGATGAATAGATTGACGTTTCCGTTCTCCGCATCGGCGAGGTAGGCGGCAACACCTGCATACTCAATCCCGTCGTGTAATTCTTCCTGTTTCAAACCGAGTAAATCCATCGTCATCGTACAGGCGACGAGTTTGACATCCTGTTCTTTCGCTAATTCGATTAAGTCTGGAAGTGGCATCGCATTGTGCTTCTTCATGACGTTTTTAATCATTTTTTGACCTGCACCACCGAAGTTCATTTTCGAGAGTGGCATCTTATCAGCACCGCGTGGCATGAACTTACCGAACATCTTCTCAAGGAATGTTTTATCCGGCTGGATCGGTTCATCCTTACGCATCGCATTCAAACCCCAGAAGGTATGGAAAATCGTAACTTCGTGATCGTATGCGGCTGCACCGTTGGCAATGATATAAGCTGCCATTACTTTGTCGTACTCTCCACTAAATAAAACGATGGTTGTTTTTTTCGTATCTGACATGAACGTAATTCCTCCAAGTTTTTACCCTAAGGGGTATATTAATTCGTAAAAAATTTTATCTGCTTTTCATTAAGAGTTGAACAGCCTCTGCAACGGCTTGTTCATGATTTTCCGTCGCATCATCCTGACGGACACAGTCGATCAAGTTTTCACTGACGACGAGACCGATGACGCGATCGATTGCACTACGTGTCGCGCTCAGTTGTGTAACGACATCCTTACAAGACGCCTCTTCTTTCATCATTCGAACGATTCCGTGGATTTGTCCTTCAATCCGATTCATCCGATGAATGATGCGATCTTCATAACCGTTTTCCATATGAAGTCCATCTCCTTTTTTAAATGTGACATACGTCATACCTCGTTGGTACATTTCATACAATAATACCTACAGGGGTATAAGTCAACGAAAAAGATTTCCGATTTTATCGCCATTGTAGAACGTCCGGAAATCTTTTTACATTTAACCTCTCCAATTCGCCTGTAAAAAAGTGATCCAATGTTCTGCAAGGCGAGTCGGCATCTTCTCTGGTAACAGGTAGCGAAACGTTCGTTTAGAAATCCCTTTCGCATGAAGCGTAAAGGACTCGGACGGGAAAGACGTGACGAGTCGTTCCGACAATGCTGCAATGCCACTCCCATTAAAAACAAGTTGACGCACTAAATAGTTGGCATCGACTGTAATCGTTCGTGCGGGAACGATCGACGAAGCATCTAGCCAACGATCGAGCGCATAGCGGGATGCAGATCCTTCTTCGCGAACGATCCACGTTGCATCGTTTAACGAAAGATGAGCCGCACCCATGATGTGCAGTTGATCTTTCGCAAAGACGATTTGTTTGATCCCATCAAGTGTCAGCTCTCCTTCGATCATCCCGAGATCAATCTCACGATGTCTTAAGGCTGCTGCCACTTGATCGTGATTCATTAATTGGATATCTAGTGATACCTCGGGATGAGCGCTTGAAAACAGATGAATCATGTCATCGAGCAACATTTCGTGAATCGTATGCGTTGCTCCTATCCGTAAGGTTCCGCGGAAGACACCTTCCGATTCATCCAGCTGGGACTGCATCTGTTCGAGCTGGAAAAGAACTTCTTTTGCATGGCGATAGACAATCCAGCCCATTTCCGATACCTCGACCCCTATTGTGAATGAATCACGTATTAACAATGAATGTCCGATCTCTTCTTCTAGTCGTTTGACGTGAACACTGACCGTCGGTTGCGACAGAAATAACTGTTCCGCTGTTTTCGTAAAGTGACGTGTTTCAACGAGTGTGACGAACGTTCTGAGTTCAGTTAATTTCAACAATACCCCTCCTTATTACATTTCATAATCATTTATATATCATTAATTCATTTTTATAATCTTGTATTCCTCTTTCATACTCAAGGTATCACGTATTAGAAAGAAGGACTGTTTCATGATGTATATCTCATTTATTTTGTTAGGAGCAACCATCGGTATACTCTCCGGCTTTTTCGGAATCGGTGGCGGCATTATCCTGACCCCACTTTTATTGATTCTCAGCTATGAAGCCAGCACCGCGATCGTCCTCAGTCTGTTGCTGACACTCGGATCGACTGTGACCGGCACGCTTTCACATCTTCGATTAAAAACATTCCGTTTTCGTGATGCCGGGATTATTGGTCTGTCCGGCATCATCGGTTCTGCGTTGATCACACCAATTGTCTTTTGGCTCGAGCGTCATGCTGGTGCTGATGTCGTATTATCGAGTCTCTACATCGTTTTACTGATTGGTTTTTCGATTCAGTTCCTTCGTCCCCGTTCCAAGGAACGTCCGTCTTTTCCGGTCTATGATGCTTCGATCGTAAAGCTCGCCGTCATCGGACTTGCTGCCGGAATCCTCTCGTCATTGATGGGGGTCAGCGGTGGATTCTTGTTGACGCCTCTCTTGCTCGGATGGGTTCGTTTTCCGCTCAAACAAGCAATCGGAACGAGTATCGCCTCTGCGACATTGATCGTTCTTGGAGGAGTGACGAGTTATATTGCTTCCGGAACCAGCGCTCCGTTATCACTCGGGATTGCTTTAATCATCGGTGCGTTCATCGGCTCACCACTCGGTGCTTCACTTTTGCATCGTTTCAATGAACCGTTCGTTCAAAAGACGTTAGGAATCTTTTATGGCGTCGTCGCCTTAAGCGTCATCGTCAAAGTGTTCGGTCTTCCCTATCTGTCACTCGTCTTACTCGCTTTGTTCACACTCAGCCTGTTAAGCGTCTTCGGTTACCGGATTCTTAAAACGGTCTAAATGAAAAAGCAGCTGACACATCGTCAGCTGCTTTTGTGCGTGCTCAATGATTAACGTACGCTTTCTTCTTTGATTTTTTGTGGTTTCATGATTTTTGCTTCTTTTTTCTGACGCATGCGTTCTGCATTCATTAGTCCCCCTAACATCAGGACGACAGCAGATAAATAGAACCATGTCATCAAGACGATGATTCCGGCAAGCTGACCGTAAAGACGATCGTAACTCCCGAACTCGGCATAGTAAGAGAAGAATTCCGAAACGACTTGCCAAGCGATCGTCGCAAAAATAGCTCCAGGGAGTACTTGACGAACCGTCAGTCGGACACTCGGTAAAATCCGATACAATAAGATGAAAAAGACAAGTAAGAACAACGTCCCGAGTCCCCAGCGGAATAAGAACCAAATCCACGAATAGTTCGTCACGAAATCAGCGACGATTGCAAAGTGGTTGATGAAACGCCGTGTTAACTTTTCTGAAATCGGAACAATCAATGAGATTGGTAAGATGATCATCATCCCGATCGTAAAGGCGAAGTCTTGCAACAGTCCGCGCCAAAATGGTGCTTTTCGCGTCACTTCGAGCGCATCGTTCAACGAGCGGACAAGTGACTGGACCGACATCGAAGCAAGCCAAAAGGCAGCAAGGAAACTGATCGAGGCAAGTTTAAAGCCGCCTTGATCAAAGATTCCAACGACGTTCCGCTGAATCAAATCGTACGTTTCTGCCGGAGCAAACGGTCGAATTAAATCCAGTACGTTATCGGACGTAAACGGTAAGAACGAGACGATCCCAACTACGAATAATAAGAACGGGAATAAGGACAACATCAAATAATAGGCGAGCTGAGCCGATTTATCAAAAAAGGCTTCACCAAAAAAACGGGCAAATACAGGTTTGATTAAAGACATACAAATTTCCTCACTTTCAACTAATTCTCTACACTATCCCCCATTTCATACCTCCTTTAAACTTTTGGAAGTCTTTTGAACTTATAACAACCTTATACATCATTCAAGTTTGGCGCTTCGGTTCTGCGCGGGGTACACTAGGAACAGAGATTGTATCGTGCTTGTTTTTCAGAAAGGATTTCGATTCGTGTACTCACTCATTCAAATCGAAGCAGAACGCTTCTTTACTTCTTATATAGAGCAATACCCCGAAATGGCCGGACGTCAGCAAGAAGTCATCCGGTCGATTGAAACGACAGGAACGTACGAACAGACGGCTTCCGAGCTCGCGTTCGGCGCGAAGCTCGCTTGGCGGAACAGTAACCGATGTGTCGGACGTCTCTTTTGGGAACAACTCCATGTCTTTGACGCGCGGGATGCATTGACCGTTGAAGCGGTCCGCGACGCGTTATTTGAGCATATCCGGTTCGCGACGAACGAGGGACGAATTCGCTCGACGATCACGATTTTCCATCCGACACGTGTCCGGCTACATAATCACCAACTGATCCGCTACGCTGGTTACGAAACCGCAGCAGGAATCATCGGTGATCCGGCTTCGATCCAACTGACGCGACAATGTGAAGCACTTGGCTGGACCGGAGCGCGTACACCCTTTGATATCCTGCCCCTCTTGATTGAACTCGATGGACAAGTCAGCCTGCATCCGATTCCAGATGAGCTCGTGCTCGAAGTCAGCATCACACATCCTGACTTTGACCTGTTCGGTGGTCGCGAAGTCCGCTGGTATGCTGTGCCGATGATTGCCGACATGCAGCTTGAGAT
>NZ_WBYY01000122.1:0-9969 GCF_048985645.1 Exiguobacterium sp. A1_3_1
TAGCGGGAAATTCGATATGGTCGTCGGGGGCGTAACGAAGAACATCGAGCGCGAGATCATCGGTGACTTCACGTCGAGTTATCTGTCGTTCCAAAAGACACCGCTCGTCCGTAAAGAAGATGCTAAACGCCTTGCTTCGATCGAACAAATCAATCGTCCGGACGTGACGATTGGTCTAAATCCAGGGGGAACGAATGAACAGTTCGTCCGTAAGACGTTCACGAAGGCGAATATCGTCATGTATGAACAAAACCTCGACATCCCGCATGCGGTTGCCTCAGGTGAAGTCGATGTCATGATCACCGATACGGTCGAGGCGATTCATTATGAAGCGCTCGACAAACGACTCGCGGCACCAAGAATTCAAGAAAAATGGATTCCAGCAGAGAAGAGCTATCTCGTTCGAGAGTCGGAAGGAGACGTTGTTGATGTCTTCAATCTCTGGATGCAATCGCACGAAGGTCAAGAAGAGATGGAGCAATTAAAAGAAAAATGGCAAGTGGCGTCTTAAGTGGATCGTGTCTCCTGACAGCAGGAGGCACGATTTTTTCGTAACAGGAATCTAGTGGGAAAGGGCGAACAAGTATGTAGAAGCAAATTAGGAGGAATCAATATGTTGAAAAACGTGTCAGCGAGACAATGGCTCATCATGACCGTTCTTTTTGCTGGTATCACTTACACATGGATTGTCATCGGAGAGTCATGGATTAATTCTACGTTGTTATTCGGAGGGGCGCTTATATTTACAACTGGTGCAGTGCTCTCATTTAGTCTCGCGTTAGCCCGAACTGTTCGATTAACAGGAATCGGATTAACGATGATGCTGGTGTCGATCGTCACAACGCTCGTAGTATCTGCCAGCGTCTTGTATGGTGTGTATCAGATTGTTGCGTAATAGTTATAGAATGAATCAAGGCACCGAATCAGGTGTCTTTTTTTGATTCGAGAACAGAAAAAACGGGAAAATCTTGGACATGACTTGGAATTTAGGGAAAGAAGGAATGAAGATGATTCATGTCGAGAACTTGACGAAGACGTACGATGGGAAGGATGTTGTCAAAGGTATTTCTTTCGACGTTCAGGCAGGGGAGATTTTTGCCTTTCTTGGACCGAACGGGGCCGGAAAATCGACGACTGTCCAGATGCTTACGACGTTGATTCCGATTTCCGGAGGTCGGGCGACGATTCAGGAATTTGATGTCGTCAAACAAGAAAAACAGGTCCGCTTGCAAATTGGAGTCGCCCTTCAAGATACCGGCATCGACGAAGATTTGACCGGTCTTGAGTTACTTGTCCTACAGGGAAAATTATTTGGATTAAGTCAGACGGAAGCTAAGAAACGGGCAGAAGAATTGTTGCAACTCGTCGGACTCGATCAAGACGGCAAGCGTCGATCTGGCACTTACTCCGGTGGGATGAAACGTCGGCTTGACCTCGCTTTGACACTCGTCCATCAACCGACTGTTTTGTTCCTTGACGAACCGACGACCGGACTTGACCCGGCGAGTCGTCTGCAAATTTGGAACGAGGTTCGGCGACTAAACGAAGAGTTCGGCACGACGATCTTTTTGACGACTCAGTACTTGGAAGAAGCCGATCAGCTAGCAGACCGGATTGCGATCATCAACGAGGGAGAACTAATTGCGGAAGGGACGGCAGCCGAGTTAAAGGCAGCAAACGGGGAAGAGCGGATTGAATTGACACTTGTGGAAAAAGAGGACGAACGAATCGTCATAGAGACGTTTGCCGGTCGTCAGGAAAAAGATCGTCTCGTCATTCCTTCGCGGGGAACGGAAACCTTGCGCGCGGTCGTCCGTTTTCTTGACGAACGGAAGATCGTTGCGACGTCACTGGTCGTCAAACAACCGTCGCTTGATGATGTCTTCATTCGCTTGACGGGGCAAGCCTATAAGGAGGAATCCTGACATGGTACGGGAAACTTGGTTTTTGATGCGTCGGAGTCTACTCGTCACGTTACGTAATCCGTTTTCCTTCATTCCGAATTTGATCATTAGTGTCTTTTTCCTGCTCGTCTACACGAGTGGTTTGTCCGGAATCTCGAATTTACCGCAGTTCGATGGCGTCGATTATTTGAACTTCATTCTGCCAGTTTCAATCGTTTCGGGTGCTGTTGGTGGAGCCGGGGGAGCCGGTCAAGCACTCGTCAAGGATATCGAGAGTGGTTACTTCGCACGACTTTTATTGACACCCGTCTCGCGAACAGCGATCGTTCTCGGACCGATGCTTGCCGGGATGTTGCAATTATTCGTTCAAACGTTACTGATTTTCGGGATGGCCTTTTTGCTTGGTCTATCGATTCCAGTCGGTGTCAGCGGCTTTTTCTTGACGATTTTACTCGCGCTCGGATTTGGACTCGCCTTTGCCGGTTACTCGGTCGGTGTCGCTTTGAAGACACGGAATGCGCAAGCCGCTCAAGCCGGAACGCTCTTATTCTTCCCGCTGATTTTCCTGTCGACGACGTTTGTGCCGAAAGACTTGATTGAAGCCGAATGGCTCAAGATTGCTGCGACGATCAATCCGACGACCTATATCATGGAAGGGATGCGTAGTGTGTTGACCCGTTCGGAGATTGATTGGTCGGTTTATTGGCAAGGTTTGATCGTCGCTGCTGTTCTCAGCATTGCGATGGTGATCTTTGCTGCGTTGAACGCACGCGGAGCGTTGAAAAAGTAAAAAAATGGACCCGTTTTTAAGTGGGTCCATTTCATGCGGCTATCTAGTTGATTGTCTTATTTCAAATCGCGTTTTTCTTCCTCTTCTTTCGACGATTTACTTTTTGCGTCGAACTCGGAACGCGTCATGACGTCTTCGACATGCATATTGATTTCGACGACATCGAGTCCTGTCATATCATGGACTGATTTTTTGATTTTTGAGACAGCGTCTTGGAAGATGGACGGAATGTTTTTGCCGTACTCGACGATGACTTTTAAGTCGAGTGCGACTTGTCGTTCGCCGACTTCCGCGTCAATGCCTTTTGTGATATCTTCCGTGCTCCGGAAACGATCTGTCAATCCACTCATGAAGCCACCGCTCATTGAGAGAATGCCTTTGACATCATTTGATGCGATACCGGCGATTTTTTTAATGACTTGATCTTCGAATGTGAGTTTGTTTTCGCGTACTACTTCGTTTTCGTTTTGTTTCGTGTTGATTTCGTTAGCCATGAGAAATCTCTCCTTTTAGTGTGAGTTAAGTGATTTTTATTTTCTGTATGCTATGCTCAATCCCGCTGAAAGAACTGAATCCATCCTTCTACATCAAGCGCATTATCCCGCCACTGACCGATCAGGTAACCGATTGTTGCGAATACGATGATCAACAACGTCGGTCCAAAACCGATCGTCAAGAACAAGATGGCGAGGATCAGTCCGACTAGACCGCCGAGTAGACGGTAGCGATACGGACGAAGTGCTTCGCTCGTTTTCATGATCTTCCTCCTCTCGGATCTTAGACGACGCGTTCAGATGTTTTTGTCTTCGTGTCACTGATTCGGACGCGTGTTTTTGTGACAGGTAGTTCAAGCAACGATTCGACTGCATGTTTGGCACGTTCTTGAATGTCTTTGCCGATTGTCGGCAAGCCTTCTTGACCGAAGACGGAACAGTCGACTTCTAACGCGACTGTTTCTTTTCTCGAGTGAATATCCGCGTTGACGCGTGGCGAACGTACGCCGTTGATACCACGAATCGACTCGAGTGCCGTTCGTTCGATCGTTTGCTTAGAGATCGTGATATTCCCGTCACCCGTCTGAATCAGGAGACGTTGTCCTTTTGAACGACTGAGTAGTCCAGTGAATAATAGAATGACAAATACGAATGCTAGGAAGCCACCAAGTGATAAAATCGTGTAGCTATACCATTGTTGATCTTGCCACTGTTCAATCAAAGGACTGAGTCGTGGAACATCATAGACGCCGAGTACAAGAAGACCGACGCTGACTAAACCGAGAATGCCGATCAGGACGAGTAGGAAACGATTGAATCCGTTCATGTTACATCTCTCCTTTCTGTCGTTAAAATGTTTTAATGTGATTGTTCTACACATGAAATATTATGTGTATGGTGAGAGTATTCCCGCTCAAACGAACTCGAAACATGAAAATACACTTCAAATAAAAAGACTATTTATTCTGAAAAATTATCTATTTATTAGAAAAATAGTAGATGAAATACGGCTTTATGTACTGAAATCAAGAATGATACGATGTCCTAAGGGTTTAAGCGTTCGCGAAAAAACATCTACCATGAATAGTATTCAATGTCAATATAGAAAATCATCTCCATCAAAAAACTCCTCTCATGCGGTCATGAGAGGAGAGATAGACGTTTATTTTTCGACTTTCGGTACTTTTACGATGTAATAGACCGTACTTAAAATCAAGAAAGCGACTCCGATTAAGATCGATACGCGTGTCTCATCGTTGAACAACATCCCGACGAGCACTGTCACCAGCGCGACGATCGACAGATAGTTCGTCACCGGCGCACCTGGCATCTTGAACGGATGTGAAGCTGTCCGTTCACTTTCAAGTTTACGATATCGAATATGACTGATTAAAATCGCGAACCACGGCACCATCCCTGGTAGTACCGAAGCACTGTAGACATACACGAAGATGTTCGTATCCTTCCCGAGAACGAGTGGCAATGTGATATCGAGAATGACACCGAAGAAAATCCCGATTGAAATTGCGAAGACCGTGTAGAATGGAATGCCGCGTTTGTTAACTTTTAAGAAGAAGGACGGCACTTGTCCTTTTTCAGCTAATGCATAGATCATCCGGCTTGCACTGAAGATCCCGGAGTTACAACCGGATAAAGCGGCCGTGATGACGACGAAGTTGATGATACCGGCAGCAATCGTGACACCGACCTTGGCGAATGTCGCAACGAACGGACTGCCGAGATCCGACAACTCATTCCACGGATACACCGTAACGATGATGAAGATGGATCCGACGTAGAAAATCAAGATTCGCCAGACGACACCATTGATCGCCTTCGTGATGTTCTTTTCTGGATCTTTCGTTTCTCCAGCTGTCACGCCGATCAACTCAACACCGATATAAGAGGCGAAGACGATCGAGAGCGCAAAGAAGAAGCCGGTAAAACCATTCGTGAAGAATCCACCGTTCGCCCAAAGGTTCGAGAAGCCGACCGGGTTTCCGTCATTCCCTAAACCAAAGAAGATGATGCCAAGTCCGGCGACGATCATTAGAAGAATCGTTATGACCTTGATTGAGGCGAACCAAAATTCAAGCTCACCGAACATCTTGACGGAAGCAAGGTTCGCGAGCGTCAAGAGAATGATGACGACGACGCCTGGAATCCAAGTCGGTAGTTCCGGCCACCAGAAGCGTAAATATGTCCCGACAGCGATGACTTCACTCATCCCGACGACGACCCAGTTGAAGATATTACTGCTTGCTGTCAAAAAACCAGCTGCTGGATGGATATAGTCGTTTGCGAACTTTGCGTACGAACCACTGTGAGGATGGGTGTAGACCATCTCACCAAGTGCCCGCATGATGAAAAAGATAAAGACTCCTGCTAGCATGTACGCAAGTAAGACGGATGGACCCGTCCAAGCGATCGTGCTTGATGCCCCAAGGAACAAACCGACCCCGATCGTTCCTCCGAGTGCAATCATTTGTACCTGTCGTGCTGTTAAATCGCGTTTCAAATTCGAACTCATCATTTCCCCCAAAAAAATTCTGTGACGTCATAATGTTCAGACAACTTGCCCGAATAACTATAACGCTGAGTATACTATCCTCAGATAGAACTCGGCTAGTCTTTTTGAAAATTTGAAATGAGGTTTTCAAAAATCAGAAATTCATGAAACGATTGTGTAACAGCTTTCATTCGTTGGCAATCAAAGCCGGGAGGTGTCGTTCCAACTTACCGAAAAACAACTGATTCGAGGTGGATAAAACAATCAAATCTTGACGCATTGTAAGTTCACCTGACAGGATTTCACCCTGTTCAGACACGAATCGAATCGAGCGAATCGGTTGAAAGATTGTTCCATCCCGCTGTAATAATTGGACATCCTCATGATCGGCAGCAAGAATATACGTATCTTGGCGAGCAAACTGCGAGAAAGCAATCGTCGGTGCCTCGCAGACTAAATCCTCTTGACCGATGCGGACGAAGCGAAAATCGGAATAATAGAAAAACCAGACTTCCTTTGACGAACAAACGTTTAAAGCGTAGCAGTCATCGATTGGATATTGACGATTTTTATACTGGACCTCACCGCGGTCGTTGAAGGCAACGAGACCAAACGCTCCGTTTGAACTCGTCATTGCGTCCGCGTAAATGCCTTCATCGAAATAACTGACCCAGATCTGACCTTGTTCATCGATTTGAACGTTCTGAATCCCATCGTCGAGACAATAGCTATCGAGTAAGTGCCCTTGAACATCATAAATGAATGCATTCGGCATCCAGGAGCCGTCGATGTCGTCATCGCAGCGTGAGGCGACGAGCAGGAGCCGACCGTCTGGGAAACGATCAACGAACGAGAAATCAGTTTCTGACTGAGCGACGATCGTCGTCTTACGCCACTCGTCCTTTAATTGATGGATCGACAAAACCGTACGACCGCGCGCTTCATCAAATGTCTCTTCAACGAGTAGGATGTGTCCGTCGACGGTGATCCCAGTCGCGACAGGACGACCCGACCGGTAGGATGCAGTCAAACGACGGAGTGGAAAATGGGCAAGCGGGGATGTGAGCATGGCAGGACCTCCTGTTTGTTTAAAAAAACAGTCCGTCGTCAGACAGACTGCTAGTTGTTCAAACCGTTCGTTGACGGCGTTTGTAAATGACATAGAAGATGATCAAGACGACGGCAGCGATTAGGACACCGTTCGTGTACGGTGCAGCCACTTCCTTGATCGAGCGCCAGTTCGTTCCGAGCGTTTCACCAAGATACAGGAACAAGATCGACCACGGAATGATCGCAAGCACCGTATAAAGAGAAAACTTCGTTTGATCCATCTTGGCAAGACCTGCCGGAATCGAGATAGCATGACGGACGACCGGGATGAAACGGGCTCCAAAGATGACGCCTTGTCCGTACTTTAAGAACCAACGCTCGGCTAGATCGAGATGATGTTCTGAAATCAAAACATACTTCCCGTATTTCAGGATAAGGGGACGACCGCCGTAGCGAGCGAACCAATATAAGAATAATTGCGAGAATAATCCACCGATGACGGCAGCGACGATAGCAAGCGGCCAGCCGATCGTTCCTTGGGAAATCATGAATCCACCGTAAGAGAGGACGATTTCACTCGGTATGATTTCAATCATCAACCCGAGGGCGATGCCGAAATATCCGAGATCGGCAAGCGAAAGTAAAATCTGGTTGACGACTTGAGATAACACGTTAGACAACTCCTTTGTATCAGTTCATTCCTTTATTTTAGAGAACCGAGGACAAAATGAAAAGGAAAAAAACGGAGACAATTCAAAAGACGGATTCGCGATGACAGCGAATCCGTCTTGTTTTTATAATACGACCGCAGCGATCGTACCGAAGATGAGTAATGGAATATTGTAGTGCAGGAACGTCGGAATGACCGTTTCTCGCATGTGATCGTGCTGACCATCAGCATTCAAACCACTCGTTGGTCCAAGTGTCGAGTCTGATGCGGGACTACCCGCGTCACCGAGCGCACCGGCTGTACCGATGATCGCAATCGTCGCTTCTAAGCTGAATCCGTACTGGATACAAAGTGGAACGAAGATGGCAGCAATGATTGGAACGGTTGAGAAACTTGAACCGATACCCATCGTGACGAGAAGACCGATCAAGAGCATGACGAAGGCAGCAACGAGTTGTGAATCGCCCATCAACGCTTTCGAGTTCTCGACGAGGGGCTCGATATCGCCCGTTTTACGTAAGACGTTTGAGAAGCCGTTCGCTGAAATCATGACGAAACCGATGAATGACATCATGCGCATACCGCGTGTAATGACGTCATCTGCTTCACTGAAACGAACGAGACGAAGCAGCAAGAAGAGGATCAAACCAGTTGTTGCAGCGAGAATCATCGACTCCGTTTGCAGTTGGACGATCAATGTCGCGATGACGACAACACCACTTAAAGCAAGTTTCGTTTTCGTGATGACCGGGATTTCATAATCGTCCGGGGCGATATCACGAATTTCATATGTCCGCTCTTTCCGGTACGTATAGAGACCGATCAAGAGACCAACGACCATTCCGAGTGCTGGAATCGCCATCGCTTCGATGACAGATGCCCCCGTTGTATCAAGACCATTTGCCTTCAAGTTCTTTAATAGAATCTGATTGAGATAGATGTCTCCGAATCCGACTGGTAAGAACATGTACGGTGTCACGAGACCGAACGTCATGATGATCGCAATCCGGCGTCGGTCCATCTTCAACTGAGAAAAGAGACCAAGAAGCGGCGGAATGATGATCGGAATGAAGGCGATGTGAATTGGTAAAGCATTTTGTGAACTGATCGCGAGCAAGAGAATTGCGAACAAGATGAATCCTTTTAATTTTTTGACCGATGAGGCACTTGCATTACCTCGTGAACGTGCAATCAAGGCGTGCGCGAGTGCGTCCGGTAATCCCGTTTTTGAGAGAGCAACGGCAAACGCACCAAGCATCGCGTAACTCAGGGCGATTTCTGCCCCGTCGCCAAGACCACCTGAAAAAGCTTTCGTCGTTTCAGTTAAATCAAGACCACCGACGAGACCGCCGGCAAACGCACTGATGACCATCGCGAGCACGATGTGGACGCGGAAGATCGCTAAAATAAATAGTAAAAAGACGGCAAACAATACGGCGTTTATCATTCAGTAAAACCACACTTTCTTTTGTTATCACTGTACTATACTAAAGTATCTTACAGCCATGTTGGAATGCTGTCAAGAGTAAAAGTCTGACCTCGTAATCAAAAGATGAATGATACGCTTTTAGCTCTCCACAAGAAGTTACATTCTGTTATACCCTGAAGCTTGAAGTGAGAAGCGTGTTGATCACTGAAAATGACTCATACGAAAAAACGTGCCATTCTTCTCCGGTACGAGAAAATGGCACGTTATCTTTAGTTTAAAGCGGAGTAAATCATCCAATTCTATTTGCGTTTCTTCTATAAAGAGTGATCAACAATCGACGACGTCAAGTTTACCAGTCCCTGGATCGATGACGAGTCCGTGGACGTTCGTCCCAGGTGGTAGTAATGGGTGGTTCTTCACGAGGCTGACCGAGTGAGCGACGCTTTCTTGAACTGACGTGAAACCACGCAACCATTGATTCAAATCAACACCAGATACTTCGAGCGTGTGAAGAATCTGTTGGTCGATGCCCCGATCCTTCATTTCACTGATCATGTGTTTTGGATCAATCGTGCTCATGCCGCAGTCGTGGTGACCGATGACGACGACTTCTTCAGCACCAAGAGCATACAACGCGACGAGAATCGAGCGCATGACGGAACCGAATGGGTGCGATAGGATAGCACCGGCATTTTTGATGATCTTCGCATCCCCGTTCTTAAGACCAAGTGCGTGTGGGAGGAGTTCCGTCAAGCGGGCATCCATACACGTCAGGATGACGACCTTTTTGTCTGGGAACTTATCCGAGACGAACTGCTCATACTGTTTTTCGGCGACGAATCGCTCGTTGAAGGCTAGCATTTCCTGTACAACTGACATTCAAGTGTCCTCCTTTAGTGGTAGCTCTTAATATGTACCCCATATCAGAATACAAGATGATGAAACGGCTATCAAGTCACGAAAATGCGAGGTGTGACAAATCGCACACATCCATGTACATGAAGCAAAACGATGAAAAAGAAGAATTTACAACAGTTGTAAACGCTATCAAAGGTGTGAGGGAATTCACAGGATGGTCATGCACAAAACAGGAAAAAGGGGTTATGATTGATTTGTGAAGGAA
>NZ_WBYY01000123.1:0-9913 GCF_048985645.1 Exiguobacterium sp. A1_3_1
GGAGATGTGTATAAGAGACAGATATTATCTAGCGCCTCTTCGAGATTACCACTCGCTTCTCCCGCCATCGCCATACTAACGAAAAACGTATCAAATACACGAGGATGTTTTTCGATTGCCTGGGAAAACTGAATCCCACTACGCAAATCATCTTCCACCTCGACAAGCGCTCGCTCGAGTGGTTTTGATTCTGTTTGTTTACGTAAAATTTCGGTTGCCCTAACAATCGAAACACCGGATCGAACGAGCGTTGCAAACTGACGCGCATACATGACGAGGTGTTCAATCTTCGGTTTAGCACTTAAAAACGTAATCTCGGTATTTAACCCTTTTGATTCTTGCTTTTCAAGCAATGTGACAGCAATTTGATCCGTTCGAAGACGTTCTGCCGCCTCGCGCTTTGACAAGGCAGTGATCTTGCCTTTTTTTCGTTTTCCGGCCATCGTTCGACCTTCGTAAATGAATACTGCCATCCCTTCACCCCGATATGTATGGTGTTGCAGCAGATGCCGGAATCAAACCGCGGCTGACCAAATCTTGTAAAGCCATCTGCATCGTTTGCATGCCATATTGTTTACCCGTCTGTAAAACGGATTGAATCTGATATTCCTTACCCGTCCGAATCAAGTTGGAGACAGCTGGTGTATCAACCATGATTTCTAAAGCCGCAACACGTCCTGTCCCGTCCGATCGTGGCATGAGTCGTTGTGAGATGACACCTGCTAGGACGTTCGCTAGCTGTGCCCGAATCTGATCTTGTTGCTCCGACGGAAATACATCGATGATGCGACTGACCGTTGAAGCTGCTGTTGCCGTATGCACCGTCGCAAAGACAAGATGACCGGTTTCAGCAGCCGTTACCGCGGTAGCAATCGTCTCAAGGTCGCGCATTTCTCCCAGTAAAATCACATCCGGATCTTGGCGAAGCGCTGAGCGCAATCCTGTCGAAAAACGTGGCGCATCAATTCCAATCTCCCGTTGATCAATTAAGCTCTTTCGATGACTATGTAAGTATTCAATCGGGTCTTCCAGTGTGATGATCCGTTTATACATTGTTTGATTGATTTCGTTAATCATCGCAGCAAGCGTCGTCGACTTCCCGGAACCTGTTGGACCCGTGACAAGGATGAGACCATGTGGCTTCGTCAAAAATCGCTTGATGACTGGAGGAAGTCCTAACTGTTCAAGCGAAGGCACTTCTGTCGGGATCGTTCGAAAGGCCATCGATAATGCGCCTCGCTGATAAAAACAATTGACCCGATATCGTGCTACACCTGTCACACCAAACGAAAAATCAATATCTCGATCCTGCTTCAGTTGCTGATACATGTCTTCCGTGATCAACGAACGAACGAACCCGTCAATGATGACTGGTTTCATCTTCTCGGATCCATATGGTGTCAGTGTTCCATTGATCCGAAACACAGGAGGGGATCCGGCAGTCAAATGAACATCGGATGCCCCTCGTTCCTTCGAGGAACGAAGAATATCTTCGATTTGGGCACGTTCCATCGTTTGATTCATTCTGAAATCACCGTCCGTAAAATTTCTTCTGTCGTCGTGATACCATCAGCTACTTTCGATAGACCATCAGCTAGAAGGAAACGTTGTCCTTGCGATTTAACGTACGCTGTGATGTCACTTTCCGTCGACTGGTTCATGATCATGCGCCGTAAGACTTCGTCAATCATGATGACTTCCTGAATCGCGACACGACCTCGATATCCAGTCATATTACAAGATGAGCAGCCACGACCTCGCATGACAGTCGTCGCTTCGATTCCTTCTTGATCAAACAGCTCCTGTTCCCGCGTTGATAACGAGTGGGCTTCTCCGCAGTCCCGACAAACACGGCGGACGAGTCGTTGTGCGATCAATCCGCTAAGTGAAGCTGCGACGAGAAATGATTCAACGCCCATATCGATCAACCGTGTAATTGAACTAACTGCTGAATTCGTATGAAGCGTGGATAGAACTAAGTGTCCCGTCAAAGAAGCACGGATCGATATTTCTGCTGTTTCAATATCGCGAATCTCACCGACCATGACGACGTTCGGATCCTGACGGAGAATCGATCGGAGACCACTCGCAAATGTCAAACCGATCTTCGCATTCACTTGGACCTGATTGATGCCATCGACCTGGTACTCAACCGGATCTTCGACGGTGATGATATTGCGTGACTCATCATTCAACTCATTTAAGGCTGCATACAATGTCGATGATTTCCCTGAACCGGTTGGCCCGGTAATTAAAATAATACCGTTCGGTCGTTTTAACATTTCTCGGAACTGTGATTCATTCCGTGAGCTAAAACCAATTTTAGAGATGGAAATATTCGAATTGGAACTATCCAAAATTCGAATAACGACTTTTTCCCCGTATACGGTAGGTAGTGTAGAAACACGGAAGTCGTAAGCTAGTCCATTAAAGACATATTTGATTCGCCCATCTTGCGGTAACCGGGATTCCGTAATATCAAGCTCACTCATGACCTTGATTCGTGTCGTTAAAATGCTTTGAATCTGCTTCGGATAATTATTTTCCGTTCGAAGTTCTCCATCGATTCGAATTCGAATCGTCATCGATGTTTCCTGGGGATCCATATGAATATCGGATGCCCGTTGTGCAATCGCATTTTCTAAGATTTGATTAACGAGACGAATGATTGGCGCATCTTCACGTGTCACCACGTCGCGCGACTGGTCCATCTCCGTCATATCATCTGACTCCAACAAATCGCGCAACGATGAATCGATATCATAATACTTCAAAATCGTTCGTCTGATTTCGTCCCGTGTCGCAATACCTACGTCAATCACTAGACCCGTCTGCATCCGTAAATCATCGATTGCAATCAAGTCCATCGGATCCGCCATGGCAATAAATAAACGATTTCCTTCACGGTAGACCGGAACTAACGTATGCCGCTGTGCTAACTCTTTTGAAATCAATTTCGTCACCGCGACATCGACCGGATAATTATACAGTTGAATGATCGGAATCTTTAACTGATGATGGAGCGCTTCTAGTAATTGTTGTTCCGTCAAATGACCGAGGCGGAGTAACGCGTCACCCAATTTTTCAGTTGGTCGTTTTACAGAAAGTGCCTCATCGATTTGACTCTCTGTCACTAAACTCTCTTCGATTAACATTTCACCGAGTCGTTTTCGCTTCATCGCCATTTAGTCCGTCATCCTTCCGCATGCCATGATTCGTCTTCAATCATTACAGTTCGCTTTTGTTTCTTTTCATCAATCAGACTCGTAACGCCTCCCGTTACGACACACAGTAATACCATACCGATCGCTACAAAAGGATTACTAATCCAATCCAACTGAACACTAAAATAGATCAGTGTCACCATGATAATCGCTGCGATGGATAATACTGACTTCGCCTGAATCGAGGTCACATATGGAATCGTCACCGCAAACATCAATCCACAAATGATTGTCGCAAGTCCGATGATGATTCCAAGTTCAATTGCAATCGTCGTCCAATTCATACTCTTCCCTCCTCGTTTAGCCGACAGCTTCTCCTGTCGACTCATCTTCTACCGGCGAAGCGGGATCACCTTGATTATTCTCATCTGGTGTCGTTGGTGAATCTGGGCTGTCCGGTGAAGTAGGTGTCTCTGGCGTTTCAACTGTTCCATCCGTTTGTGGATCTTCAGAATTCGGATCAGTTGATGTCTCTGAATCCGTTTCTTCAGATGGTGTTTCTTCGGTTGGTGGAACTACGACAGGAGCCTGTTCTTCTTGACTGCTTTTCGTGATGACAGCAGGAATCGCTGCATAAAAATCCAAGGAAAGAAGTTTTTTCTGTTCCCCTTTAGTGGTCTTCATTACACGGTAGACTTCAATCGATTTTCCTTCTTCGCCAGCTTGCGTATCATTCGTCGTCCCGGCTGAAAGCGTAGCTGAGTAACGAGTAATGGTTCTAAATGGAATTGTCTTTTCTCCTTCCAACACGACAGTCACTGCCTCTTTTATCGGTGCTCCACGTAGTTCAATCGTCACGTCGCTTCCCTCTTGCGTGGCGACGAGGCGATAAACTGATGCTTGCGTATTGCGAACAGCAAAATCTGTTTTTTCGTCAATTTTGACATCGTAACCTAGTGTAATATCATCGGGGAGTGTCGCATGTGGCATGCGTTCCACGATTTCAAATGGTGTTTTTGCGAACAATTCGTATAATTTACTTCCAACGTAAGAAGCGGCGATTGGATCCATACCATACGTTTTCACATTCATTAATTGATCTGGCTTGATTTCGACGTTTGCCATGCCTGTAATCATTTGTTCTTCTGCTGCTGAACGTGTTGAAAACGTGATACTTGATACGACCTCACCTTCAGCAGACGACTCTGACGTTTGTGAAGGATCAAAATTCCCTTCAGCTAATGTCTTGCTTGTATTCGTTAACCATGTTTTAAACGCTTCCGTTTGTTCTTGTGAATAGCTGACAGGTTGCGTAGATAGAAAACTTTGTAGCATTTCGTCATCGATTGAGAGAATTAAGTCTCCTCCCGTTTTCAGAGACGCTTTTTTAACAGATTCCTCAGAATCAAATGTCACCAATTCAGTTGGTACCGGTAACGTTTCTTCTCCTGTACCCGTCGTCAACGGTGTTTTTTTGGACCATTCCGTAATCGCTTTTTGGACTGCGGATTCAGCTTCTTTACGACTCATCCCGCTTACAGGAACAGATCCAACTTTAGCCGTTTCAGAAAAAGTCGTCTGTTCAGTCGCCTTTCCGGTAAAGGAAATTAAGGCGAAAGATGGCACATAAATCAAAACCACGAGTAAGACGAGTAAAAGTGTATGTACAGCAAAACGCTTTGTATTGAGCATCATCTGTTTCCTTTCTGTATGAATTAATCATTTCAGGTGCCTAGTATTTCCATTATAATGAATATCATGATGAAACATAAGTCTATCCTGACAATTCTTTTCTCTAACTGTGAATGTCTGTAGGTTTTTGAACTTCATCCAATTGATGTTTTTTCCGATAGAAATGAAGAGGTGAGCATATGCAACACAAACAAGATGGATTTTCATTAATCGAGGTCCTTGTCAGTATTACGATTCTGTCGATTATCTCTGTCTCATTGATCAGTATCTTTTCGCAATCTCTTTCAGCATCACGCACTAGCACGGAATTGACGTTTGCGAACTATTTAGCTAAAAATGCTACTTCTTACATAAAGCGAGAAGCGATTGAAGCGACAACGAATGAAGCCTTTTCTTTTGTTTCATTATCTCAAGAAGCACTGAAGGCCGTTTATCTGAATGGAAATTATGTGATTCCAGAACCCGCCACTCCTTCTTGTGGTGTATCGGCTATTTGTACGTCAATTTTTACTGATCCTGAAATCAACAATATTTCATTTGATGTGAAGTACAGTGTGACACCTCATAAAATGGAAGGTGAAGTGAATCCGAATCTACTCGATCTTTATGTATACGTGTATGTAGAAGGAACGACTGAACCGATTACGACTTTGAAAGGATCGATTACGAATGCGACGCTCAACCAAAGTTTTCCAACAACAAAGTGAAGGATTCACACTCGTCGAACTACTTGTCTCAATCGTCGTTGCTTCTATTTTCAGTGCTGTCATCTTGACGGTATTCATTTCCGGAACGAAAAGTTTTCGAGCAACTGGTATCATTAGTGAATTACGTAGTGAAGCGGATAGTCGGATCGGTATCATTTTAAATGAGGTCAGTGGCTTTGATGCGATTCGCATCGATGAATCTAAAACACTCTCTTTTTATAAAAGAACGTTGCCTACGCTAAACAATGAGACGGGATTACTTGAACGAGCTAGTGGATTTCAACCGTTCAATGCAACAGAAGAAGCTTCAGCATCCGCATCTACCGTGAAGCCTGTTACATATACATTCCTGACCGAACAGCAACAAGGCGATAAACTCGTCTATACGTCAGAGCCACAATCAATCGATGAGCAATCCGAACTTTTTCAAACCTTCACATTATCTAGTCCTGAATATCAAACGATCACCGGAAGTACGTATCCTGGTCGTTATGTCATCCATGGTATTTTGACCATCACGACTCGAATCCAGTCAACTGATCAAGAAGAAGTACAGACCTTCACGAGTACGATTGGATTTTAATTCAGAAAGGAACTAATCATGCGTAAATCTGAACAAGGCTACACCTTATTATTCGTACTCGTCACGCTAACGGTACTTTCCGTTCTTGCCATAGCCACGATTGGTATCAGTCTACAGTCCACACGATTAACTGAAATCCGTGAAACGGATATAGATGTCGAGACATCCACTCAAAATGATTTGGATCAAGCCGTTGCTGCATTACAGCAAATCGTCGTCAAGACGACGGGCACTTCACCTACGACATCTTCACAAGCACTATTCAGTAATTTGAATAGCTCAATCATCTTACCTTTAAAATCCATCGTCCCGAGTGTCTCGGTCGAAGTAAACGAGACCGCCTCGAATATCCGAGTTAAAGCATTAGATTTAACCGCAACAGTCGAGAAACAAAAGGGTGATCAGCCTGTGATTCGCAAGACATATCGCCAACGCGTGTATCTGTCTGCTATTCCAAGCTTCTTGTACTATACGCTTGGTTCGGATAACCAAGTCATTATCAAAGGTGCGCCCTTCATCGAAGGTAATATCTTCTCGCGAAATCCTTTAAAAGCAACCGCTACTCCTTATTTTAAATACAATAATGAAAATGGGACGTTCACAAATACACAAGCACTTCCTTATGTCGCTGGTCAAATTCGGGTGTTCCAAGAAAAAAATCTACCTTTGCTGCAATGTGAAGATTATTTATCTTGTGACCGTAGCATTTTTGATCCAAAAGGATCAACGGACCTCGTCTCAACGAAAGAAGCGCTTGTTCCATTCGACTTCAACTACGCTTTGAATGACTTTTTAAAGCTGCCGGTGAATACACCGATTACACAAATTACTACCTCCTTAAAGGACTCGGCTATTCCAAAATCGGTCTTAACAGGTCCGTTTCTGACGGCACTTGATACGAAACGACAGATGATTAGCCCGGCACCGAACACAAATAATACGATCACATTGACGGATGATTTAGTACAAGAGACGCTCGAGCCTTTGATCATCAATGGGAATCTGACAATTTCTTCACTGAATTCCGTTGATCAGCCGTTAGAAATCAAACGGCCGCTTGTCGTCCTAGGTAACCTCCTCGTTCGAGGGAATGTCGGTTTTGCGACAACGATTTATACGACAGGTACAAGTCGTCTCGATGATGCGAATATTCAAGGTCTCACTTCCTCAACGAAACAAAACACGTTAATTCTACTCAGTAAAGGAACACTCGTCATCAACCGGGTGAATAAATTTTCAACACCCCGAACGACTACGCCTGACTTAAATGCTTTCCTTTACAGCGATGACGATCAAATCAATACGATCTACTCTGTCGGGTCGACGATGAACGTACGTGGTGGCATCTTTACGAAAGGGAAACTAGAAGTAAACGCCTATCGTGGAAAACTCGATTTAGCAGAGAATCAGTTCCCTGCCAATGTGAGGGATTTAGAAAGACTCATGATTGCCAATAAATCTGCGGATGCTGAGGCTTCTCGATTACGCATGGCCTATGATGCAACCGTTTTGAAAAATCCAACTTCCTTATTACCTTTAAATCGTTCTGTCCAAATGTATGTCGAAACACCAAAACGTATTCAACAGTAATCAGAAGAGCCCCTCATCAACTCGATGAGGGGCTCTTCGTTATTGCTTAGAATGTCGTAGCACGATACATTTTTGCAATCTTCTTTACTTGTTTCGTTTCTACCTTTGCCTTGTGCTGTTTCAACAATTCAAATAAATCTTTTCGATTTTGTTTGACTGTCTCATAGATCGGACGTTCTTTTCCTAAGTTCGGATTGGCACCAGCCCCTAAAAGTAACTCGATGACTGTCTCATTTTGATCAAGTGTGGCATAAAACAAAGGGGTATGACCGTACGCATCGATTCGATTTAAATCTTTAGACGTTGCGCGCTTGACGAGTAAAGCATACGCATCACTGGAACGATTCACACTTGTTGCCACATGAAGAACAGATTGTTTCTTCTGATTTAACTGATTCACTTTTGCTCCCTTTTTTAGCCAAGTAGCCACTGTATCCCGAGGAGCAAACTGCGCCGCATAAAACCAATTCATTTGATTTTGAGATGTCTTAGAATCTAATAGCAATTCAGCCTTTTCAAATGCAAGCGTCTCTTGAAAACGACCAATATAACGATTTTTTTCCGATGTAGACATGTCTGAACTTTTTAACGCGGATGCTAATTCCATAGGCTTTTCTGAACGTAACGCCTGTTCTAGTTCAGTTTTTCGATTCGATTGGATGACGTAACTTGTAACTCCGACTCCAGTCAAAATCACGATCAAAAGGATGACAACGATGCGTTTTCGTTTCATATCCAACTTCCCCACTTTTTAATATACATCTCCATCCAAGTCGGTTGATCCTGAATCTGAACCAATCGTCACCTTGAATGTTGTACTCAAAGGTGTTTTCTGATCATTTTTCAAGACTTCCAACACATCTTTATTTTCTTTTAGCACAGTGACTTTAATGCGAGCCACACCAGGACGTAACGGTTGCAACGCTTGGCCCATCGGATCGATTTTGACGTACTCTTTCCCTTGCGTCACTTCCATCCGGTAAAATCGTTCAGTCGTCGTTTCCGGGAACCACCCTAAGAGTGGTCGTTTGTTTTCATCCTTCATCGTCATGATTAAATCATCAGCTGTTACGCTGGTCGGGTTCTCACGGACTCGAACGAGTGTCTTTGCTACCGTATCTGGGAAATCCGTCAACGTGAGTAATGCTTCGACAGCTCCATTTGGAGTACCGGTCTTACCTGTAATCGTATAACCGTTCGCTGTTGGTATCAGTTCAATCGCACTACTCAACGTAGACGTCGTAAATGGTAACGGGTAATTCGGTTTGAATGTTGCCGTCACATCTTGTGTTGATCCGACCCAGAGTTCAAGATTACTTGGGGCGACCGAAAGTTCCGGTAGCTTCACTTGAATTGTATAGGTCGTAGACTGGGCAAGGTATGTCGAACTTCCTGCTTCTGCCGGAACGACAGCTTTAACTGTGATCGTTCCAGGTGTTTTCCCGGTCAAATCTAATGTGTTTTTCGATAAACCATTCGTTTTGACATGCGAATCATTCGTGATGATCCATTGAATCGGTGTCTCGTTTCCTGAAATCATCGAAGCGAGTCCCGTCATGGATTTCGTTTCACCAACGTACAGTGTATCCGGTACGTTTCTTACAATCAGTCCACCAAATACATCATTGATCACGAGATCAGATGTCGTCGTGAGTTCTTTTCCATTACCTACAGGAACGACTAATTTGATTTGTGTCGTACCGACTTTTTTCGGTTTAATGACTCCTGCTTCATCGATTGAGGCAATCGTCGGATCGACGATCGACCATTTCAACGTTCCGTATTGGCTACCTGTCGGATTAATTTCTGGCAAGACTTTATACGATGGTGTCGTGATATCCATCTTGACGGATGGAATCTTCGCACTTGTCGCAAATGCCGGTGTCAATGCGTAGCCAAGTGTCGGAAATGCTTGTGGATCATTATTTACTGTCGTTAGTTTATCTGAACGATTTGTTTCATTTTTATAGACATTTTTAGTTGATGTTAGCACATTATCTTTTTTATCGAGCGTGTAAATGCCCGCAGATTCTTTAGCTTTTACTTTTACTTTAAATGTTATTTCTGATTGTTTAGCTACCCACTGCCCTTGGTAAATGCCGTCAAGTGCTTCATCGTATTCAATGTTTGGTGCGTAGCCTTTTATAGACCTGTCTCTTATACACATCTCCGAGCCC
>NZ_WBYY01000124.1:0-9691 GCF_048985645.1 Exiguobacterium sp. A1_3_1
GAGATGTGTATAAGAGACAGGTCCTACAGGTGTCGGAAAGACGACTACGATTGCAAAACTAGCAGCACATTTTACGTTAACAGAAAAAAAACGAGTCGGTCTTATTACGACGGATACATATCGGATATCTGCCATTGAACAATTAAACACATATGCAGATATACTAGGTATCCCGATTCATGTTGCATACGATCTGAATGACTTTGAACAAGCGAAAGAAGCATTACAATCATGCGATATCGTTCTGATTGACACAGCGGGTAGGAATTTTCTTGATGTCGGGTATGTTGAACAATTAAAAAGTCGGCATACTTTTGAAGAGACGGATGTATTTCTCGTACTCAGTCTGACTGCGAAATATCAAGATCTACTTCGTATGTATGATCGCTTTCAATCCGTACCTGTATCTGGAATTATTTTCTCAAAAGCGGACGAGACAAGTGAATTATGGTCAATCGTTGGTCTCGCGGAAGAAAGTGATGTACCCATCTATTGTATAACCACTGGTCAAGAGGTACCTGAAGATATCTTGTTTAGTTCTGTAGAAGAGATATCCCAGATGATCGTCGAGAGAGGAATGGGATGATGCAAGAAGATCAAGCTCGAGTCCTACGCTCTAAGTTATCCGTAAATGAAACTAAAACGATTGCTATTGTTAGTGGTAAAGGTGGCGTTGGGAAAACGAACGTCGCTGTCAACTTAGGTGTTGCTCTATCTCTTCAAAACAAGAAGGTACTTATTATCGATTTAGATATCGGTATGGCCAACATTGGTATTTTACTCGGTAAATCTTCTAAGTTATCACTGATGGAATGTGTGAAGAAAAGAGAATCACTACAACAGTCAATTGTAGAATATTCACCAACCCTTCAGTTCATTCATGGGGGAAGTGGATTTGCTGAATTGACGAATTTCACGAGTGATGACATTACCTTTTTATTACGTGAATTTCGATTCTTCTATGAATATGATTATGTATTACTTGATCTAGGTGCCGGTGCTAATCATCAAACGTTTGATTTCATTGGTAGTGCAGATGAAGCATGGCTAGTTGTTACACCAGAACCTACTTCCATCATGGATGGGTACGCGTTTGTAAAATTAGCCCATCATCATGCGAATGAATTGCCTGTTTCCGTGATTGTTAATCGAGCTACGAATGGTGAAGAAGCTCTTGAAACATTTGATCGGCTCGAATTAGTCAGCTCTCAATTTTTAAGAAAATCACTACGTTTCATTGGTTTTCTACCTGAAGATCAAACAGTAGTGAAAGCGGTCAAAGCCCAAATGCCATTTTATATCATGGATCGAAAAAGTCATGTCAGTTGGCGAATGGATCACATTACTACTTCATTGACGGGTGTTCGCGTAAAAGAACGAAAGTTTTTAGATCGATTATTAAGTCGGCTAAAGCATGGGAAAGATCATGTCCATTAAGTTGGAAATAAAGGAGGAAATCATTCATGGACTTAAATGAATATGTAGGATTGTTCCTTGATGAATCAATGGAGCACCTTCAAGCAATCAATACAAGCTTATTGGATTTCGAACAACGTATGGATGACGAAGCTGTCATTGATCAAATTTTCCGGTCAGCTCACACACTCAAAGGAATGGCAGGAACGATGGGGTATGATGCTATCGCTGACTTAACGCATGAAATGGAGAGTGCTCTCGATTTAGTTCGCTCTAAAAAACAACCAGCTACTTCCGAACTGATTGATGTATTATTCGTCGCGGCAGAACAACTTGAAACGATGGTTGAAGATATTAGTCGAGGCGGAAAAGGAAAGTTAGATGTAACGGAGACGGTTAATCGATTGAAGCGATTCATTCAACCGAATGATGTACAAGTTGAAACGAATGTTCTACCTACTACGCAACAGAATTTTGAATGTGATGTCTATTCAAAAGCGGTTGTCCAACAATCGATTGCAGCAGGCTATCAAGCATACGTGTTATCAGTCGAACTATCAGCTGATGTCATCTTAAAAGCTGCTCGCGTTTATATGGTGTTTGATCGTCTTCAATCACTGGGGGACGTCATTTTATCAAATCCGACTTCAGATGACTTAGAGCAAGAACATTTTGATACATCATTTGAGATTTTATTCGTAACACAAAGTGAAAAAGAGACGATTCGAGAAGCAGTTGAAGCCGTATCAGAAGTGGCGAATGTTTCCATCGTCCCTTTTGAGACGACGTCAGAAGCAGAAGTTGCCACTTCTACGTTGCAACAAGAACCTGTTACTGAAGAGATTCAAAAAGAGGTGACTTCTACGACGAGTGAACCAATGGATGTCACTGCACCAGTCGCTTCAAAAACGATCCGTGTCAATCTTGAACGGATTGACCGCCTCATGAACTTATTTGAGGAGTTCATCATCGATCGAGGTCGCTTAGAACGAATTGCGGCAGAAGTAGGTTCTCCTGAATTGACGGATACTGTTGAGCGAATTAAGCGTGGGACGAACGAATTACAGTCTCTCGTATTGACTTTACGTATGATGCCAATTGAACAAGTATTTAATCGTTTCCCACGAATGGTACGTTCTGTATCGAAAGATGTCGGAAAACACATAAAACTTCATATCACTGGTGCTGAGACAGAGTTGGATCGAACAGTCATCGATGAGATCGGAGATCCATTAGTTCACTTGATTCGTAATGCAATCGATCATGGAATCGAAAACAAAGCGGACCGAATTCTTGCTGGAAAACCTGTTGAAGGGAATTTATCATTACGCGCCTATCATTCGGGAAATCGAGTCTTCATTGAAATCGAAGATGATGGTGCTGGAATTAACCACGAGCGCGTCACACGAATCGCGATTGAAAAGGGGCTAATTACGGAAGAAGAGGCGGCACTATTAACAATTGAAGAAGCATCGATGTTATTATTCGCTCCAGGTTTTTCGACAGCAGAAACGGTGACAGATTTGTCCGGGCGAGGTGTAGGACTCGATGTTGTGAAATCCAAGATTGAATCTCTTGGTGGGGAAGTATTTGTAGAAACACGTCGTGGTGAAGGTACTATTTTCCGAATTAGTCTACCACTTACGTTATCTATCATTTCAGCAATGTTGGTTGAACTTGGTAAAGAAACGTATGCTATTCCGTTGACGGCAATCATCGAGACAACATCATTAAGAAGCTCTTCGATCTTACAGGCGCATCGCGAGAAAGTATTCGATTTCCGTGGACAATTGGTTCCATTGATTTCGTTAAATGAAGTCTATGGATTGCCGCAACATGAGGCGGAGGCTTACTCCGTTGTTGTTGTTCGTAGTGGTGAAAAGCTGGCAGGTTTAATCGTTTCTGAATTGATTGGACAACAAGAAATTGTCATGAAGCCGCTAGGTAGTTATCTCGAAGGTATTCGGGCTATTTCCGGAGCAACTATACTTGGCGATGGGCAAGTGGCATTAATCATTGACAGTAACGCTCTATTACGAAAGTGAGGGAATTGAAGATGGAACAAAAGTGGGTTGTTTTTCAACTAGAAGAGAATTCATATGGGATTGACGTACAATCTGTTCGTTCAATTGAACGTCTCATTCCCATCACACGAATTCCAAATGCTGCTTCTTACGTTAAAGGTGTAATTAATTTGCGTGGAGTCGTAACACCTGTGATTGATTTACGTTCACGTTTAGGTTTTGACGTGATCGAAGAAACAGAAGAAACACGGATCATCATTGCAACACTTGAGCACGGAGACGCTGGATTCATCGTTGATCGAGCGAATGAAGTCGTAGAATCTTCTGAAGTTAGAATCGAGCCTTTGGGCGAACAAAAACAGGAAGATGCATCTTACCTAACGGCAGTCGCAAAAGGAGAAGACCAACTGTTTTCTTTAATCGAACCAAATCGATTATTTGAGGATATCGTTCATGCTTAATTCAGATCAAAAAGATATTTTCAGAGAAATTGGAAATATCGGAGCAGGTCATGCTGCTACAGCATTGTCTACACTTTTAGGGAAACCAATTGAAATCGAAGTGCCTTCTGCCGAATTAGAATCGTTTACAACGATCATAGATCGTGTGGGCGGTGCAGAAGCTTACACGGCTGGCGCATTGTTACGGTTTTCAGGTGATATTCGAGCGACCTTGCTTTTTTTGATGCCACTCCATGATGCAGAAAAGTTAATTGGACAGCTAATGAAATCTGAATTCCAATTTTTCTCTGATTCTCATGAAATGGGGGTTTCTGCCTGGGAGGAAATCGGGAATATACTAATTGGGGCATATGCACGATCGATTTCAGATTGGTTGGATTTGTCCCTCCAAGTCAGTGTTCCTGCTTCTGCATTTGATATGGTTGGTGCACTTCTCGAGGTGGCATTGCTTGAATCTTCAACATCGGGAAATATGGCTTTGTATATCGACACTCATCTTTCTAGTGCCGGGAATGAATTGACTGGACACTTGCTTCTCCTTCCAGAAGCAAATGCGTTTCAGACAGTTTTTCAGCGATTGGGTGTGGACATTGATGGATGAACTCATACGTATTGGAATTGCAGAATACGCAATCAGTAAACAGCCTGTCATTCTTCGCACTGCTGGTCTTGGTTCTTGCGTTGGGGTCGTCATCTATGATCAAGAGCGAGGGTTATCAAGCATGGCACATGTGATGTTGCCAGATTCGGCCATTAGTCGTAATCGCGAGGCAGAAATCGGTAAGTTTGCAGATACTGCTATTTTAGAAATCGTAAAACGCTTACGAGCAAATGGTGCATTACGCTTACGTGCTAAGATTGCTGGTGGTGCACAGATGTTCCAATTCAAATACGAACATGAATCGATGCGAATTGGAGAACGAAACATTGCGTCCGTCAAAGATATGTTACAAAAGACAGGAATCCCACTCGTTGCAGAAGATGTAGGTGGCACGAATGGGCGGACGATCGAGTTCCACTCAAAGTCAGGACGTCTCGTTATCCGGACAGTAAATGTCGGGACGTTGGAAATATAGAGGAGGAATGGTCATGCGTGAGGAATTACAACAACTTTGGGATCGATGGCTATCGACACGTGATATCACGGTAGCAGATGAATTACTTTTGAATTACGAGCCTCTCGTTCAGTATCATGTTCAACGACTAAGTGCAACATTACCTAAAAGTGTCGATCGGGATGAATTGAAAAGTTTAGGGATGATGGGATTGTACGATGCTCTTCAAAAATTCGATCAAAATCATAATAATAAATTCGACACGTATGCCGCCTTTCGGATTCGAGGAGCAATTTTAGATGGATTGCGAAAAATCGATTGGTTACCACGTTCTTTACGAGAAAAAGCAAAGCGGGTCGAAGCAGCTGTTGAAATACTAGAGCAATCTCTTCAAAGAACTCCGACGATTGAAGAAGTATCTTCGATTGTAGAAATGTCTACAGATGAAGTGAAGAGTGCGTTAGCTGAAAGTTATTTTGCAAATATATTATCGATTGACGAAGCCGTCACTTTACAAGATGAAGGGAAAGCAATGACCGTTTCCTATCTAGACCCTGATACTGCGACTCCGGAAGACATGTTATTAATGCGTGAGTTGATTGCTAAATTAGCAGAGGAAGTTAAAGAATTGTCAGAAAAAGAACAACTCGTCGTTTCCTTGTTCTACTATGAAGAATTAACATTGACTGAGATTGGCGAAATCCTTGAATTGTCAACATCTCGAATTTCTCAAATCCACTCTAAGGCTCTCCGTAAATTAAAAAATGCATTGGGAAGTGCCTACTTAGCAGATCGTGTCGCAATGTGAAAGGAAATCAATCATGACAGTCGTGTATATACTCTTAGCAGCTCTTATATGCTACGCACTACTTGTGCTGTTTCGTCAGCAAGCGGATTTAAAAGATCGTATATCCCGTTTAGAGCTTGAAAAAAGCGAAACAGAGCAAGTTTTATTAAGCTTTATGGAGCAGGTAAATGAAATGACCGAGCAGAACGTAAAATCTGAGGTATCATCTAATCCTATAAATGAAACATATCAGAATCCATCAATAGAATCAGTTTTACCTGAGGAAAATGTTGTACAAAATGAACGAGCTGAATCATATATTGAAACACCAGTTCCTTCTGAAATACAGAACGAAGAACAGGTCTTAACAGATGTGGAGCAGGCTTTACGCGAAGGAACAGATCTTGAGACACTCGCTCGTTCTTTGAACCGGGGAACGGGTGAGGTCGCTTTAATTGCTAAACTTTCTCGTCAAACGAAGGTTGCTCCTCGTTAATCTTTATGCTATATTAGTCTACGGTGTTAATTACGCACGCATGTATCGCCAGCTGCGGTGCCTTTAATAGGTTAGCTGGACAGACGATCATCGCGGAGGACATCCAAAACCCAAAAGGAGGAATTCATCATGGCAGTAATCTCGATGAAACAATTGTTAGAAGCTGGTGTACACTTCGGTCACCAAACACGCCGTTGGAACCCAAAAATGGCGAAATACATCTTCACAGAACGGAACGGAATCTACATCATCGACCTTCAAAAAACGGTCAAAAAAGTAGACGAAGCATACAACTTCATCCGTGAAGTAGCGTCTGAAGGCGGAAACGTTCTTTTCGTTGGTACGAAAAAACAAGCTCAAGACACTGTGAAAGAAGAAGCGATCCGTGCAGGTCAATACTTCATCAACGAACGTTGGTTGGGTGGAACTCTCACGAACTTCTCTACAATCAAAAAACGTATCAACCGTTTGAAACAACTCGAAAAAATGGAAGAGAACGGTACATTCGAAGTTCTTCCTAAAAAAGAAGTCATCATTCTTAAAAAAGAAATGACTCGTCTTGAGAAATTCCTCGGCGGTATCAAAGATATGCCAGGCGTTCCGGATGCACTCTTCATCGTTGACCCACGCAAAGAGCGTATCGCGATTGCAGAAGCACACAAACTCAACATCCCAATCGTTGCGATTGTTGATACGAACTGTGATCCAGACGAAATCGACTACGTCATCCCAGCGAACGACGATGCGATCCGTGCAGTCAAATTGCTCACTGGTAAAATGGCTGACGCAATCCTCGAAGTTAAACAAGGCGAAGATAACGTAGCACCTGAAACTACTGAAGAAGTAGTAGCAGACGCTGAGTAATTCGTGATGCCAGGTGATAAAGGGAATCGACCTTTTATCACCTTTTTTTTGAAACTAAGGATGTTATAAGGAGGAATATCGAATGGCTATTACAGCAGCAATGGTTAAAGAACTTCGTGAAAAAACAGGTGCAGGTATGCTCGACTGCAAAAAAGCACTCGTTGAAACTGACGGTGACATGAACGCAGCAGTAGATTTCTTGCGTGAAAAAGGGATCGCTAAAGCAGCAGCAAAAGGCGATCGTATCGCAGCTGAAGGGTTGACTGCAGTTGCAGTTGACGGCAACAAAGCGGCACTCGTTGAAATCAACTCAGAAACAGACTTCGTTGCGAAAAACGAACGTTTCCAAACACTCGTTCAAAACATCGCAGACGCTGTTCTCCGTAACGGTTCTGAGACAGCAGAAGCTGCTCTTGCTTCTGAATACGAAGCAGGCAAAACAATCGACACATACATCTCAGAAGAAGCTTCAACAATCGGAGAGAAAATCTCACTCCGTCGCGTAGCGCTCTTCACAAAAGCAGATGATGCAGTCTTCGGTTCTTACCTCCACATGGGTGGCCGCATCGGTTCAGTCGTCGTTATCGAAGGTACGACAGACGAAACAGTTGCAAAAGACGTTGCAATGCACATCGCAGCAGCACGTCCACTTTACGTTGACCGTACTTCTGTCACAGAAGAAGAAAAAGCACGTGAAGAAAAAGTCCTCACTGAGCAAGCATTGAACGAAGGAAAACCAGCTAACATCGTTGAAAAAATGATCGTTGGTCGTATGAACAAGTTCTTCGAGGAAATCTGCCTCGTCGATCAAACGTTCGTTAAGGATCCAGACTTCAAAGTTGGTAAATATGTAGAATCTAAAGGCGGTAAAGTCGTGTCATTCGTACGCTTCGAAGTTGGAGAAGGTATGGAAAAACGCGAAGAGAACTTCGCTGAAGAAGTTATGAACCAACTTAAAAAATAAGAATCGGGATCATCCTGATGACAAGAGAAGGAACACGTATGCTTCAATCCACTTTCGTGTGGAAGTGGTTCGTGTTCCTTTTTTACGGAATTTAGCAAGGGGGACATAGTCATGCAACCGAAATATAACCGGATTGTGTTAAAATTGAGCGGAGAAGCGCTCGCAGGAGATCAAGGGTTTGGGATTAATCCTGTCATCGTCAAATCCATCTCGGAACAGATTCGCGAATTGATTGAATTAAATGTTGAAGTAGCGGTCGTTGTCGGAGCTGGAAATATTTGGCGTGGTAAAACAGGTGCAGAACTTGGGATGGACCGGGCCAATGCCGATTATATGGGGATGCTAGCGACAGTCATGAACTCGCTTGCGCTTCAAGACAGTTTAGAAGATGTAGGTGTTGAAACACGTGTTCAAACATCGATCGAGATGCGCCAAGTAGCAGAACCATATATTCGTCGCCGTGCAATGCGTCATCTTGAAAAAGGACGAGTTGTTATTTTTGCAGCAGGTACCGGAAATCCTTATTTCTCAACTGACACAACGGCTGCTCTTCGTGCAGCAGAAATCGAAGCAGAAGTCATCTTGATGGCGAAAAACAATGTCGATGGTGTGTACTCAGCGGATCCGAACGTTGATCCAGAAGCGAAAAAATTCGAGACGCTCTCTTACTTGGATGTCTTAAAAGATGGACTCCAAGTCATGGATTCTACAGCTACATCACTTTGTATGGACAATGACATCCCGCTCATCGTCTTCTCGTTGATGGAAGAAGGTAACATCAAACGTGTCGTCATCGGTGACGAAATCGGGACAATCGTAAGGGGGAACTAATATGTCAAAAGAAATCTTAAAACAAGCCGAAGAACGGATGGAAAAAGCACATCTTTCACTTAAGAAGGAACTTGCGACACTCCGTGCAGGTCGTGCGAACGTTGCGATTTTGGATCCCGTTCAAGTCGAATACTATGGTTCACCAACACCGCTGAATCAAGTAGCGAATGTCAACACACCAGAGGCACGCCTAATCTTGATCACTCCTTGGGATAAGTCAATGGTGAGTGAGATTGAAAAAGCGATTCAACGTGCTGATCTTGGTCTTGCACCATCATCTGATGGTACGGTCATCCGTCTTGCGATTCCACCATTAACGGAAGAGCGTCGGAAGGAACTGGTTAAACTCGTCAAGAAGTATACGGAAGAAGGCAAGGTTGCCCTCCGTAACATTCGTCGTGACACGAACGAACAGTTGAAGAAACAAGAAAAAGATGGTGCATTGACAGAAGATGATCTACGTGGTTATACAGAAGATGTTCAGACGTTGACAGACAAGTTCGTCAAACAACTTGATCAAACGGCAACGGAAAAAGAACAAGAAATCATGGAAGTATGACGCGACGGATCGTCATGTGGGGGACTCTTTGTCACACGAAGAGTCCCTTTCTTCATAATTGAGAGAGGAGGAAGTGCGAATGTTTCAATGGTTGAATCAGACGAAAGAAACCGAAACCTATGAACGGGTGCCAGAACATGTTGCGATCATCATGGATGGAAATGGACGATGGGCAAAAAAACGTGGGCTTCCGCGAATTATGGGACATCGTGAAGGCTGTCTCTTATACACATC
>NZ_WBYY01000125.1:0-9634 GCF_048985645.1 Exiguobacterium sp. A1_3_1
TTGCTACATTGCACCGGACGAAGGAAATTTTAGCGAAACATGGCTTTTCGTTTAAAAAATCGTTAGGACAAAATTTTTTAATCGATTTAAACGTATTAGGAAACATCGTCGGAGCAGCTGGATTAACGCCGGAGAGCGGCGTACTCGAGATCGGACCAGGAATCGGCTCATTGACGGAACAATCGGCGAAACAGGCGAAAAAAGTCGTCGCTCTTGAAATCGATCAGCGTCTATTACCGATTCTTGACGATACACTTTCACCGTATCCTCATACGAAGGTCATTCACGGTGATGCCCTTGAACTGGATCTTTCGACGATCGTCGCAGAAGAGTTCACGCAAGAAGGCATCACTGACATTGCCGTCGTCGCGAACCTCCCGTATTACGTCACGACACCGATCATCATGCGGATTCTCGAAGCGAAAGCACCGTTTCGGACGCTCGTCATGATGATTCAAAAGGAAGTCGCTGAACGAATCGGTGCAAAACCGGGCACGAAAGCATACGGTTCTCTATCGATCGCGATTCAGTATTATGCGGAAGCTGAAGTCTGCTTCACGGTTCCAAAACAAGTCTTCATCCCAGCACCAAACGTTGATTCAGCTGTCATCCGTTTGAACATTCGAAAAGAGCCAGCGGTACAGACGCAAGATGAGGCCCTCTTCTTCGAAATCGTCCGAGCAAGTTTTGCACAACGTCGGAAAACGATTCTGAACAACTTGACGACACACTTTGGGAAGACAGAAAAGGCGGCGGTCGAAGCGGCATTGTTAGAAGCTGGAATCGAACCACGTCGTCGCGGAGAAACGCTCAGCCTGCAGGAATTCGCACAGTTAGCGGATGCACTTTTGCCAATTAAAAAACGTTGACGGATACGATTAGAACAGATATAATATTTCCCCTTTCTAATATTTATTTAATATGCTATAATAAATATTAGTGAGGTGAAGCGTATGCCAAAGACGTTGAACGAAATCAGACATGTTTTCGAAACACATGTTGGTGAAAGACTGACGCTAAAAGCAAGCGGCGGTCGTAAAAAGGTCGTAACCCGAATCGGAACGCTCGTTGAGACGTATCCTTCGGTGTTTGTAGTCAAGCTAGACGCAGAGCGCCACAATGTCGAGCGAGTTTCTTATAGCTACGCCGACGTGCTAACAGACTCCGTACAAATCGAATTTGCGAATTCGTAAACTTACCTTCCGAAGCGGACAAAATGTTCGCTTCTTTTTTTGTGGAAAGGTTGATACAATTCCTACAGGAAACGAACTAGAGGAGGAACGGCACGATGACGATTATTGTAAAGGCTCCGGCCAAGATCAACCTAGTCCTGGATGCGACGGCAAAGCGCCCGGACGGCTATCACGATGTACATATGGTGATGACGACAGTCGATTTGGCAGACCGTCTAGAATTGACGGAGCTGCCGTCAGGAGAAATTCGCATGAATGCCCAGCATGCTTACGTTCCAAACGACGAACGTAATCTTGCGTATAAAGCAGCAGCGATCTTAAAAGAAAAATACGACGTCAAGACGGGGGTCGAAATCTTTTTAGAGAAACACATCCCGGTCGCAGCGGGACTTGCTGGTGGTTCCAGTGACGCGGCAGCGACGTTACGCGGTTTGAATGAGTTATGGCAACTCGGCTTGACGCTTGAAGAGTTGGCGGAAGTTGGCGCAGCGGTTGGATCTGATGTTCCGTTTTGTGTCATGGGTGGAACAGCGATTGCAACAGGTCGCGGAGAGAAGCTAGAAAAACTTGTCTCACCACCACCATGCTGGGTCGTTCTTGCCAAACCGACGATTGGTGTCTCGACGGCTGACGTCTATGGTGCTCTCGACTTGAACACGGCAAAACGTCCGAACGTCGAAGCGATGATCGATGCGGTGAAGGCGCAAGATTTCCAAGGCATTTGCCAGTCACTCGGGAACGTTCTCGAATCGGTCACGTTGCCGATGCACCCGGAAGTCGAGCAGATCAAGGAATTCATGACGAGTTGTGGCGCAGAAGGCGTCTTGATGAGCGGAAGTGGTCCGACAGTCTTTGCGTTGACGGAACACGAGAATCGGGCACAACGTCTCTATAATGGATTACGTGGCTTTTGTAACGAAGTCTACGTCGTTCGTCTTTTAGGCGAAAACCATTGATAATATCCGTATGAAAATGATATATTCACTATTGAATATTCGGAATTACGGAGAGGTGGAACAAAACAAATGAAAATTCGGAGAAGTGGTCGATTGGTCGACATGACGCGGTACTTGCTTGACCATCCCCATCATCTCGTCTCATTGACGATTTTTGCAGAACGCTACAAATCGGCGAAATCGTCGATCAGTGAAGATTTAGATATCGTCAGCGAGATGTTAGAACATGAGGGAACGGGTCGTCTCGTCACGGTACCAGGTGCTGCGGGTGGCGTCATGTTCATCCCGACGTGGAGCAGTAAGAAGGCGTTACCGTTCATCGATGATCTATGTGAACGTGTCGCACGTCCAGATCGACTGTTACCGGGGGGATATCTCTATTTGACGGACTTACTCGGGGATCCGAAGATGGTCAAACAAATGGGGCAAGTGTTTGCATCTGTCTTTAGCCAAAAGAAAGTTGATGTCGTCATGACGATCGCGACGAAAGGGATTCCGCTTGCTTATGCGGTCGCTGAGCAACTGGGTGTGCCGTTCGTCATCGTGCGTTCAGATAGTCGTGTCACGGAAGGATCAACAGTCAGCATCAACTATGTCTCAGGGTCTTCAAAAGCGATCCGGACGATGGCACTTGCGCGTCGGAGCTTGCCGCGTGGAGCGAACGTCTTATTGATCGATGACTTCATGAAAGCTGGCGGAACGATTCGTGGAATGATGAGTCTCTTGAGCGAGTTCGAAGCAAAGGTTGCAGGTGTTGGGGTCTTGATCGAGGCAGAGGGTGCTGAGAAGAAGATGGTCAACGAATACGTCAGTTTAATGAAATTAGCGGACGTCGACGTCGATCTCGGTCAAATCCAAGTCAAGCGTGGAAACGTCGATCACTATTTCTCGGAAGCCGAGACTACCTGAAATTGACAGCCGCATGGATTGTAACTATACTGTAATTATCAAACTTTTGGAAATTATGCGTAAAAAGATTGGGAAAGACTAAACCTTTATTTGTTTTAAGCCGTAAGTAGAAGTAGACAACGAAGAGTTGTGACAACGGTTAAAGGGGTGCGGACAAAATGAACGTTACGGACGTTAAAATTCGTCGCGTCGTGGCAGAGGGTCGAATGAAAGCACTTGCCTCTATTACGCTCGACCACGAATTCGTGGTACATGATTTGCGTGTCATCGAAGGGAATAGTGGTCTCTTCGTCGCCATGCCAAGCAAACGAACGCAAGAAGGTATCTTCCGGGATGTCGCTCATCCAATCAATGCATTAATGCGAAAAAAGGTCGAAGATTCAGTACTCGAAGCTTATGCGGCACGTGAGGAACAAGAAGAAGGCATCGGTTACGAAGTCGCTTCTGTTCAAACGACAGATCAAGTATAAGGAAAAAGACAGCTTTTCTCTTCTTGGGAAAAGCTGTCTTTTTTCTCGTTTTTTCCTCGATTCCGCTTCGTCCCATCATTGAATAACGGTGCCGTTTTCGTTATAGTTGGAACGAGTGTACTATTTCAGAACGAAATCAACACTAATTTACGTGGAGGAGCGACAAGGATGAATCATTTCGCGGTAATTCTAGCAGCGGGTAAAGGAACTCGGATGAAATCGAAGCTTTACAAAGTACTTCACCCAGTCGCTGGGAAACCTATGGTACAGCACGTCGTCGATCAATTAGCGACGCTCGGCGTCAAGCGACAGGTCGTCATCGTCGGTCACGGTGCGGAATCCGTCAAAGAAGTGCTTGGCACATCGGTGGAATACGCACTTCAAAGTGAGCAGCTTGGCACAGGACATGCTGTTCAAATGGCAGAACCCGTACTTGGGAACGAACAGGGAGCGACACTCGTCGTCTGCGGCGATACACCGCTCTTGACGAGCGAGACATTAGCTTCATTGTTACAACATCATACGGAGACGAACGCAAAAGTGACTGTCTTGACGGCACTCGCTGACGATCCGACTGGTTACGGACGAATCGTACGCGGTGAAGACGGAAACGTCTCGAAAATCGTCGAGCATAAGGATGCGAATGCAGAAGAACTCGCGATTCGTGAAATCAATACTGGTACGTATGTCTTTGATAATGAGATGTTGTTCGCGACGCTGAAGCAGGTCAAGAACGATAACGCGCAAGGTGAGTATTACTTACCAGACGTGATTGAGATTGCAAAGGCAGCAGGCGAAACAATCGCAGCGTATGCGGCACCTACGTTCGAAGAGACAATTGGTGTCAACGATCGCGTCGCACTTGCGCAAGCGGAAACATCGATGCGCAAGCGGACGAACGAGTACTGGATGCGTCAAGGTGTCACGTTCGTTGATCCGTCTTCGACGTATATCGGACCGGATGTCACGATTGGTTCAGATACTGTTCTTTATCCGGGAACGCAATTACTCGGTCAGACGGTCATTGGTTCAGAATGTACGATTGGTCCGAACTCGGATATCCGTAACAGTGAAGTGGCAGATGGTGCCATTGTTCGTCAATCCGTCGTCACGGACAGCAAAATTGGTCCAGCAGCGCAAGTCGGTCCATTCGCGCATTTACGTCAACAAGCAGTTCTCGGGGCGAACACACGCGTCGGAAACTTCGTTGAGATCAAGAAATCAACATTCGGTGAAGGTAGCAAATCAGCCCACCTGAGCTATGTCGGAGATGCGACGATCGGAGAGAACGTCAATCTCGGTTGTGGATCGATCACGGTCAACTACGATGGAAAAAATAAATTCCAAACGATCATTGAGGACGATGCCTTCATCGGCTGTAACGTCAACTTGATCGCACCGGTCACGGTCGGAAAGAACGCCCTTGTTGCTGCCGGATCAACCGTCACGGATGATGTGCCGGAAAACGGTCTCGCGATCGCACGGGAACGTCAAACGACGAAACCCGATTATCGTTAATTCATTACTTGTCGCTCTACTCGTCTAAACCCAAACAAATGGAGGCCACCTACACATGTCTACTGTCTTAGAACATGAAATTCGTATTTTCGCACTCAACTCGAACAAACCACTGGCAGAGGAAATCGCTAAAGTCATCGGAATCCCGGTCAGCGAAAGTTCAGTCAAACACTTCAGTGATGGCGAAATTTCGATGAACATCGAAGAAAGTGTCCGAGGGGATGATATTTACATCATTCAATCGACAAGCCAACCAGTCAACGAAAACCTGATGGAACTTCTCATCATGATCGATGCACTGAAACGGGCGTCTGCACGGACAATCAACGTCGTCATTCCGTATTACGGTTATGCGCGTCAAGACCGCAAAGCACGTTCACGTGAGCCAATCACGGCGAAACTCGTTGCGAACTTGCTTGAAGTAGCAGGGGCGACACGCGTCGTGACGATGGATCTCCATGCAGCACAAATCCAAGGGTTCTTCGATATTCCAGTAGATCAATTGATGGGTGTACCGCTTCTCGCTTCATACTTCGAGAAAAAGAACATCGATCCAAACGAACTCGTCATCGTTTCTCCAGACCATGGCGGTGTCACACGGGCACGTAAATTAGCAGAACAATTAAAAGCACCGATCGCGATCATCGACAAACGCCGTCCGAAACCGAACGTCGCAGAAGTCATGAACATCGTCGGTCAAGTCGATGGCAAGATTGCCATCATCATCGATGACATCATCGATACAGCGGGTACGATCACACTTGCAGCGAACGCTTTGATCGAAAACGGAGCGAAACAAGTCTATGCATGTTGTACACACCCTGTTCTTTCGGGTCCAGCAATGGAACGGATCGAGAACTCAGCGATCGAAGAACTCGTCGTCTTGAACACGATCGACTTGACACAACGCGAATGTGCAAGCAAAATCAAACAAATCTCTGTAGCACGCTTGCTTGCAGAAGCAATCATCCGTGTACACGAACAGAAATCAATCAGCCCGCTCTTCAGCTGATTGCTTGATGCATACGAACGACGTGGTCCGGTTTATTGAAATCGGACCCTTGTTCGTTTACTTTTTTAAATAGAAATGAGGAATCGATATGAAATGTATCGTCGGATTAGGGAATCCTGGAGCGAAGTATGCGAATACGCGCCACAACATCGGTTTTCTTGCGATTGATGCCTTAGCGGAGAAGCACGGGATCAAGCTTTCAGAATCGAAGTTTAAAGCCCTCTTCGGAACGGGAATGATAAACGGAGAACGTGTCGTGCTCGTCAAGCCATTGACGTATATGAACTTATCAGGTGAAGCGGTGCGACCGTTACTTGATTTCTATAAAATTGCGGTCGAAGATGTGCTCGTCATCTATGACGATCTGGACTTGCCGCTTGAGAAACTACGGTTGCGTTCAAAAGGCAGTGCAGGCGGTCATAACGGCGTCAAGTCGTTGATCCAGCACCTCGGTACGCAGGAGATCAAGCGTCTTAAGCTCGGCGTCGGTCGACCACCGGCACCCATCCAAGTCATTGACTGGGTGTTAATGAATTTTTCGAAGGCAGAACAAGGAAGTTTGCAACACGTACTCAATGCGTCTGTCGATGTAGCGACAGACTTCATAGACACACCGTTTCTCGCTTTGATGAATCGGTATAACTGAACGCAACGCTTTGGGGTTCCAAAGCGTTTTTGCTGTCGTGTTTTAGGAGGAAGAAGATGAAACAATTACAAGAACTCTTACTAGCGATTCCTGAAATCAAGACGGTTCGGGAACGCTTCCGGGACGGTGTCAACGCTCAGTTGATCACCGGTCTGATGAACAGTGGGAAAGCATTGTTCGTCGCCGGGATTTATCAGGAGACGAAACGTCGATTCGTACTCGTGACACATAATATGTTCCAAGCACAAAAACTGTACGATGATTTGATTGAACTTGTACCGGAAGAAGACGTCATGCTCTATCCGGTCGATGAGACGTTAGCAGCAGAACTTTCTTATGGCGCAAGTCCAGAACTGCGGGCGACGCGGATCGAGACCCGTCATCGTTTACTGACGACGGACGACGGAATTTTGATCATTCCGCTCGTCGGTTTACGCCGATATGTTCCGGATGCACAGACGTTCCTGTCACACGTCAAACAAGTGAAGCCGGGCGACATCTTATCGATTCCGGACTTCGTCCAAGATTTAGTCGATGCGGGGTACGAACGGACAGCGACCGTGACGACACCTGGTGAGTTTGCTGTTCGCGGAAGTATCATCGATATTTATCCGCTCACGGTCGAACGTCCATACCGGCTCGATCTATTCGACGAGGAAGTCGACTCGATCTATACATTCGATGCGGAGACACAACGCTCACTCGGTGTCGTCGCAGAAGCATGTTTGATGCCAGCGGCGGAACATTTCGCGACGAAGGATCAGTTGAAGGACGCGGGTGAAAAAGTCCGTCGTCTTTATGAGGCGACGAAAGAGCGCGTCCAAAGTACGGAAGTCCTCGCGGCACTTGAAGAGGGAATTGCTTATGACGTCGAGTTGCTAGAAAACGGCGATCGTCCGAAACAGTTCGCGAAGTATGCACCGATCCTCTACACGTCGACGTTACGTCAAGACGTGACGGGAAGCGTCTTGATCGTCGATGAAGTCGCACGGGTCGAAGAAGCGGCGGAAGTCCAGGATGCAGAGGAAGCAGAATGGATGGCGTCTCTCATTGAACGCGGACAAAGCGTCAGTGATTACGTCCTGTCCGTTCCGATGGCACATGTCTTTGAAGGACAACCATTGTTGTATCTCTCGCTCCTACCGACTCGTCGGAGCGGGGTACCGGAAAGTGCGGCAATCCATTTCAGCATCAAACCGATTGCACCGTTCCATGGTCAGATGGAACGCCTGAAGCAAGAAGTCGAGCGATATCGTCGCGCTGACATGTGGATGGTTTTCTTAGCGAGTAACCGAGAACGTGCCGAGCGGATGCGTCAGACGTTATCCGATTATGGGGTCGAAGCCTCGATCGTAACGAAAGAAGGCATCACTCGTGGTCAACCAGCAATCCTGATTGGGGGAATTCATGGTGGATTCGAGATGACGAATGCGCGTCTCGTCGTCATCACGGAAGAAGAAGTCTTCAAGCAACCAGCGCGTCGCCGGAAGCAAACGACGAAGCTGACGAACGCTGAACGGATTAAGAGCTACCAAGAATTGAAGACAGGCGATTACGTCGTTCATATTCATCATGGGATTGGTCGGTACCACGGCATCAAGACGATTGATGTAGCCGGTAATCATCAGGACTATCTCCATCTCGTTTACGCGGGAGAGGACTCGTTGTATGTTCCTGTCGATCAGATCGACTTGATTCAAAAGTATGTCGGGGCTGAAGGGAAAGAGCCGAAGATCTATAAACTCGGCGGGACGGAATGGAAAAAGGTCAAAGCGAAAGTCCAGAAATCGGTCGAGGATATTGCTGATGAGTTGATCAAGCTCTATGCGGCTCGCGAGGCTGCCGTCGGTTTTGCGTTCCCAGAGGACGACGATAACATGCAAGCATTCGAGGCTTCGTTCCCGTATGAGGAAACGGTCGATCAATTACGATCGATTGCCGAGATCAAGAAGGATATGGAACGTCCGCGTCCGATGGATCGTCTATTATGTGGCGACGTTGGATACGGGAAAACGGAAGTTGCGATTCGAGCAGCGTTCAAAGCGGTCATGTCTGGAAAACAAGTCGCGTTACTCGTACCAACGACTGTCCTTGCACAACAACACTACGAAACGATGCTTGAGCGATTCAGTGAATGGCCGATTCGTGTGTCGGTCATGAGCCGGTTCCGTTCGCCAGCAGAATTAAAGGCGACGAAACAAGGTCTAAAAGAGGGAACGATCGATGTCGTCGTCGGGACACACCGTGTGCTGTCGAAAGACGTCCAGTTTGCTGATATCGGATTATTGATCATTGATGAAGAGCAACGATTCGGTGTAAAACACAAAGAACGTCTGAAACAGTTGAAGACGAACGTTGACGTCTTGACGTTGACAGCGACACCGATTCCGCGGACATTGCACATGTCGATGATCGGGATCCGTGATCTCTCGGTCCTTGAGACACCGCCGGAAAACCGGTATCCGGTTCAGACATACGTCATGGAATACGACGGAATCGTCATGCGAGAAGCGCTCGAACGAGAACTCGGCCGGGGTGGACAAGCGTTCTTCTTGTATAACCGGGTCGAAGGCATCGAGCGAAAGGCAGAAGAGATTCGCGCGCTCGTACCGGAAGCGAGGATCGTCACGGCGCACGGTCGGATGACGGAAACCGAACTCGAAAGTCAGTTGATCGCGTTCTTCGAAGGGGATGCAGATGTTCTTGTCAGTACGACGATCATCGAGACAGGAATCGATATTCCGAACGTCAATACGTTGATCGTTCACGACGCGGATCAAATGGGACTATCCCAACTGTATCAATTGCGCGGTCGTGTCGGTCGTTCAAGTCGCGTCGCCTATTCGTACTTTACGTACCGTCCGCAAAAACGATTGACGGAAGTCGCAGAAAGTCGACTGCAAGCGATCAAGGAATTCACGGAGCTCGGT
>NZ_WBYY01000126.1:0-9616 GCF_048985645.1 Exiguobacterium sp. A1_3_1
TCTCGTGGGCTCGGAGATGTGTATAAGAGACAGACAATATGGAGGATAGCACTTTGCTCGCGAGGGGAAATCGTCTCGATGTCGATTTTAATTAAATCGATCAACTCAAACAATTCCGCTCCATGCTGTCGGAGTAAATCCGTCACAAAATCATCGAGTGCTAACGTAAAGCCCGCGTCTTTCCAACTATGTAGAACAGACAGCATCTCTGTATCGATCTCAACTGTTTCTAGAATTTCAATGACGAATTGGCTTGGATCCAAATAATGAATCAAGTCGCTTTTCAACAGCTCTGCCGTGAAATTAACAAATAGCTTCTTGCCTTCTGCTACATGATCTACTCCCATATGAACAAGTGTATTCGTCAAAACATCCATCGTCGCTAAATCACCATCAAACACACTGATTTGTTCAATCGAACGATACAATAGTTCAAATGCATCAATCGAACCTACTCGATTAACGATGGGTTGACGTGCTAATAAGATATCCATCGTTCTCATGCCCCCTCTATTCTTCTCTGATGTCATCTATTATATCAAAGTTTACTTTTTAGGAGATTATTGTTTTTTACAACATATCAATGTTCTTATTTTTTAATTCTATGCCATTTTCCGTAACACAAAAAAACAGCACGACATTGGTCGTACTGCTTGAACTATCACCTTTCATCCGGATTCCATATACCAGTCTCAAACCAATTCAACACATTCCGCGTCACATGCAACTTGTCATGAATCGGAAATTGATGGGCATAGGCATAAGTCTGAAGCATCGTTTTTTCGGAATAACGTGCGGCATAAGCCGTCGCGTGGCGTAAACGAACGTTCTCATCGTATGCACCGTGAATCAATAACACTTCACCTTGAGGTGCGACATGGAGCGGCGAGCGAACCGCGTATTCATCAGGAACCGTATCTGGTGTACCTCCCGTGTATCGCCGCAGCATCTTTTGCATCGTCTTCTGCTCTTCATACGTCCACGTCAACTCCGTCACCCCTGCCCAGGAAACCGTTCGAGCGACTGGACGGTGATGCGCAAGGAGCAGTGCCATCTGTCCACCACGTGAAAATCCAAATGCGTGAACATGCGAAACACGTTGCTGCAACCAGTCAAAGGCGCTGCAGGCGTCTTCGATATCGTGATGTCCAAAGTCTTCTTTTCCCGTGCCGCCTAGATTCCCTCGATAGAAAGGTGCCATGACAAAAAAGCCTGCCTGTGCGAACGCGAGCAATCGAGTCGGTCGGACCATTCCGATCGAACGCGTTCCACCACGCAAGTAGAGAATTCCCTGACCGTTCGCAACTTGCGGGAGTACGATATAGGCACCGACCCGTTCTCCATCCGCTGTGGTATAAAACATCCGAAACGTCCGAAACGGACCTTGCCGCGGAAGTTCAAACCAATCGGCGTTCGCTAAGTACACGGAGCGTCTCCGGAAGGACACGGTCCTTCATCATGAAACTGTATTGTCGATTCGTATCGAGACGTTCAGGGAGTTCCTCGAATAGAAAAGCACCGTCCGTTTCATCCACGGCAAGATGAGACGACAATGATCCGATTTGCGCGAAGTAGATGTTTTTGATGATCGTATCGCCTTTTCCGGCAACCCGATACTGCCCGACATATGAGAGGGAATCGATTTCCCCACCTGTCTCTTCCATCACTTCACGACGTGCAGCTTCTTCCGCCGTTTCCCCTGGTTCAACCTTTCCACCAGGAAATTCATAACCACGTTGCTTATGATGGGTCAGCAACCATTTTCCTTCGTACACGGCAATGACCCACACGTGCAAGGGACGATCCGAGAACGGATGGTCATCAAAACTTAACTCCACTTGATTTTGATAATAATCCAAGAATGTAATCACGTACGTGCACCTCATTTCTTCTTCTAACTTCACTTTACCTGTTTCACGGGTATTCTAAAAGTGAAAACGCTAGGATTACCTGTAAATCTGGAAAATGATAGCCTACTATCATCCGCTAAAGACAAAAAAACAGCCGATGTTCCACTAGGGAACGATCGACTGTCGTTTCATATTACTTCAAACGTGCTTCGAGTTCTGCTTTTTCTGCTTCGAATCCTGGTTTCCCAAGAAGAGCGAACATGTTTTTCTTGTACGCTTCGACGCCTGGCTGATCAAATGGGTTCACTCCGAGGAGATAACCACTCATCGCACAAGCTTTTTCGAAGAAGTAGAACAGGAATCCGAGGTGATACGGTGTCATCTCTGGAAGTTCGACTGTCAAGTTCGGTACTTGTCCGTCCGTGTGCGCAAGCAACGTACCTTCTGCTGCTTTATCGTTAACGAATTGAATCGACTTCCCTGCAAGGAAGTTCAATCCATCGAGATCCTGAGCATCTTCTTCGATCGTCAATGCATGACGTGCTTGACCGACTTTGATGACTGTCTCGAACAGGTCACGACGACCTTCTTGGACGTATTGTCCCATCGAGTGAAGATCCGTCGAGAAGTCGACTGCTGCTGGGAAGATCCCTTTGAAGTCTTTTCCTTCTGACTCGCCGTATAATTGTTTCCACCACTCTGACACATAATGAAGTGCTGGTTCGTAGTTGACGAGAAGCTCGATCGTCTTCCCTTTCGCATAGAGCGCATTTCGAACGACCGCGTATTGATACGCTTCGTTGTCAGCTAGGTTTTCGCTCGCGTAGCGCTCTTGCGCGTCACGGGCACCTTGCATCAACTCTTCGATTGAAATACCAGCTGCTGCGATCGGTAATAGACCAACCGGTGTCAACACAGAGAAACGGCCGCCGACATCATCCGGAATGACGAATGTCTCGTATCCTTCAGAGTCTGCGAGTGTTTTTAATGCACCACGCGCTTTATCCGTCGTTGCATAAATCCGGTGTTTGGCTTCTGCTTTACCGTATTTCTCTTCCATGAACGATTTCAAGAGACGGAACGAAATTGCTGGTTCTGTCGTCGTACCCGATTTCGAGATGATGTTGACCGATACATCTTTTCCTTCGAGGACTTCGAATAAATCGTGCAGATACGTCGATGAGATATTATGACCTGCATAGATGATTTGTGGTGCTTTGCGATCTTCTTTTGATAACAAGTTATGGAATGAGTGTCCGAGCATCTCGATCGCAGCGCGCGCTCCGAGATACGAACCGCCGATTCCGACGACTAACAACACATCAGAATCCGACTTGATTTTTTCTGCAGACGCTTGGATGCGTGCAAATTCCGCTTGATCGTAATTCGTCGGAAGATCTACCCATCCTAAGAAATCACTTCCTGCACCTGTTCCTGCATGAATCGCATGGTGAAGCGTCTTTACCGTTTCCGCCATATGATCTACTTCATGTTGACCTACGAATTGTAGGGCTTTCGAATAATCAAAACGTACTGTTGACATGCCATCGTCCTCCTTATTCATTCGCAACGAAATGCGACCTTCCTTTTCATTAAAACGCAAGAAGGAAGGTCGTTCAAGTCTTTTGTGAAATGAGTAGCAAATGTTACAGATTGTTATAGGGCAGCTGTCACGATTTGACGAACGTCTTCGTTTCCAAGTGATTTGAAGTTTCCGAAGTCGCCGCGTGTCATTGCTGACTTGACGATTGCGTCAACTGTATCTTCTTTGATGTCGTAATCAGCGAGACGATTCGGTGCACCGAGTGATGTCCAGAAAGCACTGATTGCGTCGATTGTCGCGTGTGCTGCTTCCATCTCTGATTTACCTTCCGTATCAACGTTAAAGACGTTCTCACCGAGTGTGACGAAACGATGTGCGTTTGATTCGTCGAGTACGTGGCGCATCCAGTTCGGGAAGAGGATCGCAAGTCCACCTGCGTGCGGGATATCGTGAACAGCTGAAACCGCGTGCTCGATATTGTGTGATGCCCAGTCGCCACGTGCGCCCATTTGAAGGACACCGTTGAGCGCCATCGTACCAGCGAAGAGAATCGTGCCACGAAGTTCAACGTTCTCGAGATCGTTGACGAGTTTCGGTGCTGCTTCGACGACTGCTTTCATGACACCTTCTGTCATCCGTTCTTGGACCGGCGCATGCGCAGGGTGGAAGTATTGCTCGAGGCAGTGGCTCATCATATCGACGATACCGTAGATTGTTTGATCTTTTGGCACACTGACTGTGTACTTCGGATCAAGGATTGAGAATGTTGGGAACGTAAGCGGGCTACCCCAACCGTACTTCTCTTGTGTCTTCCAGTTCGTGATGACGGATCCTGAGTTCATCTCAGAACCTGTTGCTGCAAGCGTCAAGACTGTTCCGAATGGGATGACTGTTTCTGGTGTTGCTTTGCCGATGACGAGATCCCATGCTTCGCCTTCATAAGGAATACCAGCAGCGATCAATTTCGTGCAGTCGATGACAGAACCGCCACCGAGTGCAAGCAATGCGTCAACGCCTGCTTCACGTGCAATTTTGATACCGCGCTCTGCTGTCTCGATACGCGGGTTCGGTTCGACACCGTCGCATTCGACGTACTCGATTCCTGCCGCGTTGAGTTCACGTGTGACATCATCATAAACGCCATTACGTTTAATACTGCCGCCACCGAAGACGAGCATGACTTTCTTTGCACCGAGTGCTTCGAGTTGTGGTTTCAGTTGGCTGACTTGACCGTCACCAAAAATAAGTCTTGTTGGATTGCGATATTCAAAGTTTTCCATCTGTGTTGCCTCCTCAATAAGTAATGAACACCTTACATTATCCACACATTCCCCTTTCGCATCTAATTTAATGCTTATTCTATGTAAAAATCGCATAAAAAAAGAGAACCGACCGATGTCGATTCTCTCATGTGGCTTATTTTTGGAAGTTTGATTTTTCAATCCATTCTTCCAATTTACCTTTAAGAACGTTGAATCCAGGTGCTTCTTCTTGTTTGAAAGCAGGACCTGCATCGCGACGTCCAGCGTTTTTGCGTGGACCTTTCGCGCGTGCTTCACGTTTTGGAGCTTCCTGAGTTGCTTTGATCGAAAGCTTCATTTTTTTGTTAGCTTCGTCGATGTCGAGAACTTTAACAGTTACTTCATCGCCAACTTTTACGTAATCGTTGATGTCTTTTACGTAATCGTGTGAGATTTCTGAGATGTGGACGAGACCTTGTGTTTGCTCGTCAAGTGCTACGAAAGCACCGAAGTTTTGAATACCAGTTACTTTACCAGTAACGACTTGGTCTTTTTCAAAGTTTGCCATAATGTATACACTCCCTAACTAAATTCATCAACTTATAATAACACACTTTTCTTGTATCGTAAAAAATATTTTTGGAATTTGTTTATTTTTTATTTCACGAGGGAACATTTTAGTAGCAAGACTTCAAGTATTCCCCCTGATTCTGCCGAACTTTCCGAGTTCGGCCCTTTTTTTGTTCTTTTGTTGAATTGACCTAAGTGACAAAGAAAAGTAATGCTTGAAACGAGAAAGACGAAAGACAGATAAGACTATCAAAAAAAACGGACAGTCTCGGTCTGCTCGCTTTCCGCGGACAAGCCCTCATGCCGCTTTAGATGCGTCGCATCTTCCAGGGTCATGATGACTTGTTTTTCCGCAGGAGTCGAGCAGAACCTCGCCTGTCCTAGCGTAAAGGAAATATAGAGTAGAAGCAATCATCAATTGATCTATTTATTACTCACAGATCGTCGAATCCATTCGCATCCGTTACTTTCGCATACGAACGTGATTTTTGTTCGAAGAAGTCCGATTTTGTCGCGTTCATCGAATCATCCGAATACGCACGAATCCATGGCATGACATCTTCGTCGTGCCCTTCATAAAGATCCGACAAACCGATGACGCGAAGACGTTTGTTTGCGAGATATTTAACGTAATCACGCATTTCACTGACATCAAGACCGTCTAGATCACGCAAGACATATTCGCTCCACTCGATTTCAAGATCGACGGCACGCTTGAACGTGTCGTAGACGAATTGTGTGAAGGAGCCATCGGCATCGATTTCTGGATGCTCCGACAGGACAGCACGTAACAATTGGCTGATGAAGTACGAGTGTTGTAATTCATCCCGTTGAATGTAGCTGATCATCGTCGATGTTCCGACCATCTTTTGATGACGTGCTAAGTTATAGAAGAAAGCAAAGCCAGAATAGAAATTGATCCCTTCAAGAACGATCGAAGCAACGAGCGATTTCGCGAAATTCTCTGGAGTCCGGTCATTTTGGAAATCTTCATATAAATCAAGGATGAATGCATTACGCTTCATGACCATATCATCGTCTTTCGCGATATCGAAAATCCGGTTTTGTTCAGCCAATGGAACCAAGCTGGATAAGACGTAGCTGTACGATTGATTATGAACGACTTCCTGTTGCGCAACGATCGCAAGAATCGCGTGAACCGATGAATCCGATGTGAACATTGCCGATTCCAAGATATAACGTGTCTGAACCGAGTCAAGGATCGAGAGTAGCCCGATGATTCGTTTAAAGGCATCCTGTTCCCGTTCGCTCAATTGATTCCACTGCTGCATATCCTTCGACATCGAGATCTCATCTGGGATCCAGAAGTTCGATAACAGTTGTTTGTAGATCGAATAAAACTGTGGATACGCAATATCGTTCCAGTTGACGATGGCACTCGTTTCGCCACCGATGATTGCTGTCGCGCGATTCGGATGACGTGCATCAAGCAGTTTGATTTTTTGTAGCTGTTCCATGTGCTTCGACTCCTTCTTGCTGTAATTGAAGAATGGTCCGTTTCGTCCATTCCTTGACGAGATGTGGGCGATTGCGTGGTGACTGCTCGATTTTCAATAGTTCGCCGGCAAGTGGCACCCCGAATTTCGAGAGATGATACGCCATCTCATCAACGGCGCGACAATATTTGACGAACATCTTGTCCCCTGTTCCAAAAACAGCTGCCTGCGGAATCGCATGCGAACTCTCCTTCAGAACGGTTCTAAGACAGTCGCGCATATCGTCGGGTAGTTGCCCATCCCCCCACGTATACGAACCAAAATAGACGATATCATAAGGCATTAACTGATACGTCGTCACTTCGTCCGCAAACAACATCGTCGGCTCGATTCCCATCTCAGAACACGTCTTCGCGACGAGTTCTGCCACCTCCTCCGTGTTTCCACTCAATGACGCGTATACGATTGCTGCCTTCATGATATCGTCCTCCTTATCTTATGATGAACACGATTCACATTCGTCGATTTCAACCGTCGTCGAACGCGTGTAGTAGATCGTCTTCATCCCGAGTTGCCATGCTTCCATGTGCATCTCGAGTAATTCTTTCGCCTTGACGTTATTTTTCACGTACAGATTGAAACTGATCGCTTGGTCGATGTGACGCTGACGCGAAGCATTTTGACGAATGCTCCATAGCTGGTCAATCTCAAACGCTGATTTATAGAACCAGTTCGTTTCCGGTGTTAAATCTGGAACAGTGACTGGAATCTTATAGTTTTTCTTCTCTTCCGAGTAGACTTTTTTGTAGATTGGATCAATCGATGCCGTACTACCCGCAATGATCGCCGTCGATGAGTTCGGTGCGACTGCCATCAAGTAAGCATTACGCATTCCGTACGCCGTGATGTCCGCTTGGAGACGATCCCAATCGAGTTCATCCGTCGTTTTATAGTGGCGACGTTTGATGTACTCTCCTGTTTGCCATTCTGAACCCTCGAAGAGACGGTACGCGCCCTTCTCTTTCGCAAGTTGCATCGACGCATCGATCGTCAAGTAAGCGATCTTCTCGTAGAGACGGTCTGCGTATTGTACCGCTTCGACCGATTCCCAACGGATGCCTTCGAGTGCGAGTAGATGGTGCCAACCGAACGTCCCAAGACCAACGGCACGGTATTTTTGATTCGTCAATTGTGCTTGCGGGACATCGATCGTATTCAAGTCGATGACGTTATCAAGCATCCGCATTTGAATCGGAATCAATCGCTCTAAGACGTCAGAACGAACTGCACGTGCAAGTGCGATCGATGACAAGTTACAGACGACGAAGTCCCCTGGTGTCTTCGTGACGATGATCTTACCGTCTTCCGTGTACTCTTCCGTCACGGTCGTCGGGCTCATGTTCTGCATGATTTCCGAGCACAGGTTTGACGAGTAGATCATGCCTGCATGTTTATTCGGATTCGCACGGTTAACGGCGTCACGGAAGAACATGTATGGCGTTCCTGTCTCAAGTTGCGAACGCATGTAGCGTTTGACGAGATCGATTGCCGGAACTGTTTTTTTGCTGAGACGCGGTTCGTTGACACACGCTTCGTATCGTTCCGTGAAGCTGCCCCCTTGTTCCGTCTCATCGAAGTAATCTTCAAGGCTGAAGCCCATAACGGTACGAATTTCATGTGGGTCAAACAAATGCCAGTCTTCTCGTGCTTCGACGGCACGCATGAAACGGTCTGGTAAGTTAACACCTGTGAACAAGTCGTGTGTCCGAAGTCGCTCATCCCCATTGTTGAGCTTCGCGTCCAGGAATTCGAGGATATCTTTATGCCAGATGTCGAGGTACACCGCGATCGATCCTTGGCGCATACCGAGCTGATCGACGCTGACTGCCGTGTTGTTCAATTGTTTCATCCACGGGATGACACCGCTTGAGACACCTTTGAAGCCTTTGATGTCTGAGCCGCGTGAGCGAATCTTACCCATGTAGACGCCGATTCCGCCGCCACCTTTAGAAAGTGTCGCCACGTCCGTGTTCGAGTCGTAGATGCCGCGTAGCGAATCATCGACTGTATCGATGAAACATGAAGAAAGTTGACCGTAAGACTTACCAGCATTCGAAAGCGTCGGAGTCGCAACTGTCATGTAGAGATTCGACAATGCCCAGTAAGACTCTTTGACGAGTTCTAAACGACGTTCTTTCGGTTCGTTTTGCATCAGTGTCATCGCGATGACCATGAATCGTTCTTGTGGTAGCTCGTACAAGTTTTTGACGTGATCACGTGCGAGGTACCGGTCTGCCAGTGTTCGAAGACCAATGTATGTGAACAAGTGGTCGCGGGATGGATCGATCGTTGCCGACAGTTCGTTGATGTCTTCCTTCGAATACGCATCTAGTAGATGTTTCGTGAAGATGCCGATCTCTGTCAGTTTTTCAATCAGCGTATACAGCGAACCATACCGTTCTTCTGCTGCATATCCGCGATTTTCACCTGCTTCAAGGTATAACCGATTTAAGTAAGTCGCTGTCGCTACGAATGTCCAGTTCGGCTCTTCTGCCTTTAACATATCGAGTGCGTGCATCGTTAACAGTTCATAGACTTGATCGGCTTGTAGGGATTTTCCTTCAAGCGCTCGGATGGCACGTTCAGTATAGCGGTCGATATCAAGCTCCGGATACGTTTCCGTTGCTTGTCTAATCACGACATATACGTCTTCTATTGTCATTGCACCTTTAAAGATGCGTGCTGTATTCAGTGGAGATGCCACTATGAACCACTCCCATTCTCTATCGTTAAACAGGTTCGCATTAGACGATGAAATACGCTAAACTAAAAAAAGACGTCCTACATATAGAAGGAACTCTACAACTCTCACTCTATATATAGACGTTTTTAGCGTTTTTAAACCTGTTAATCTACAAGATATAGGTCTGTCTCTTATACACATCTCCGAGCCCA
>NZ_WBYY01000127.1:0-9571 GCF_048985645.1 Exiguobacterium sp. A1_3_1
CTCGTGGGCTCGGAGATGTGTATAAGAGACAGTTCCCGATATCAAGCAATCCGAAATACGCTGTCATCCCTGTCATTCCGAGAACACCAAGTGCTGTTGAAATCGGTGCGATTTGCTCATCGATTTTACGAATGGTTTTCGCATCGACGACTACTTTTGTTGCCCAATCGAGCATCCCGACAACGACATCACCTGACTTGAGCCCTTCACTTTTAGACTCGATGACACGTGCTACGACACCTCCGTGAATCGGTTCATCAATCTCAAATGGTTGCGAATAAGAACGCGCATCGTTCATACGACCCCGCATATATGGATCGACCGAGATATAGAGTGACTCCAGTGCGACTTGTCCTTCCTTCAGCTCTGTTAACTCAAATGATTCATAGCGGAATGTTTCCCCTGTTGGTTTTCCGTTTGGTCGTGCTGCTAATACGATACGTTGTTCTGACATGATTCATGACCTCCTCATTCAATGTACTTTTTCACTGTAACAATTCCGTTTCTGAAAGACGAATCCTTTGCTTGTTTGGAATTTTCTAACTTTTTCTTGACGTCCTTCTGTTCTTACCGTAAGATAAAACACAATTCATAACTTTTATACTGTTATGCACAAAAGCGTTACATAAGGAGAGGATTTGTATGGATTCATCTATTTTGCGTCAGCCACGTCAATTCGCTGTTCATGTTTTAAACGGACTCAGTATCGGAATTCTTGTTGCCCTCATTCCGGGAGCACTACTCGGTGAACTCGCTAAGGCGTTGTTGCCATACGTATCCGGAGCCCAGCATGTTTTAGATGCCACTACACTCGCGATGCGCCTTTTGCCGATGGTGATTGGTGTTGCCGTAGCCATGCAATTTAAAGTGACACCGATTGCGACCACGTCGATTGGACTCGCGACAGTCGTTGGCTCAGGCGTTGCAACTCGTGCAGATGCGACCTTCGTTTTCGTCGGCACGGGCGACGTCATCAATGCCGGACTGACGGCAGCTGTTGCGACGGCAATCGTCTTATTGATCGGTGAACGTTTCAAGACGTATACGGTGCTTGTCATGCCAACGATTTTGATTGTCGGTGCCGGTGGGATTGGTGTTTTGACGTATCCGTTCGTGACACGGATCACGACAGCGATCGGACATGTCATCTCAGACTTTACGGCACTTCAACCCGTCTTAATGGGTATTCTGATTGCGATTACTTTTTCCGTACTGATCGTCTCTCCGCTTTCAACGGTCGGTATTGCGACCGCCATCAGTCTATCGGGTGTTGCCGCCGGAGCTGCAAATCTAGGCGTCTGTGCCGCTGGATTCGGTCTTGCGATTGCCGGGTGGCAAGCCAATTCGCGCGGAACGTCGATTGCTCATTTTCTTGGTTCTCCTAAAATCCAGATGGCGAACTTCATCCGTAATCCCTTGATGATTCTTCCTGTCATGTGTAGTGCTGCTATCCTTGGCGCACTAGCAGGAATGCTCGGCGTCCAAGGTACACCGTTTAGTGCCGGCTTCGGAATGTCTGGATTAATCGGTCCGATCAATGCGTTACATCTGATGTCAGGAGGCTGGACATTGTTCAACATGACATTTGTTCTGGGATTATTCATCTTCTTGCCGGTCATCCTTTGTCTAGTGTTCCACCTGCTCTTCCGGAGATTCCGTCCATGGATGAGTGCAGAACCATACCGACTGGATTTCGAGTAAGTTCATCGTTATCGTTCTCTCATCACAAAAAAAGCCAAGCCGACCGTCTAAAAAATCGACGGATCGAGCTTGGCTTTTTGGTGCATTTATTTGATCACTGTCAGTAAGTCAAGCGGTGACTCGATGACATGGTCTGCCGAATCCCACTCGGATTGTGTCCCAAAACCGTACTGGCATAAAACGACCGGCATCTTTTCCTTACGAGCCGCTTCCACATCGGAAGACCGATCTCCGATCATCCAGTAGGACTCTTCCCCAAACTCCTCACGGTGCGCTCGTAAAATATCCGCCTTTTCTTTCCCGTTGACGGATTCTAAGCATTTCGGACTCGTGAAAAACGAACGAATGTCTTGACTATCCAGCACAAGGTTAAGATAGTGGTTGCCACAATTACTCGCTGTTGAAATGGTATGTCCTGCAGACACTAGCGCTTCTAATAAGGATCGAATTCCATCAAACAAGACATTCTGTTCTGCCATCGTCGCTTCTAGATGACCATGTCTTTTTTTACGAATCAACCGAATATCCTCTTCTGAGGCTTCCGGAATCGCCTTACGCCAAAAGGCACTTCCTGCTAAACCATAACTTGCTTGTACACTAGCTTTAGAAGGTTTTGGAAGATGCGGCATGTCCTCCATCGCCCGATGGATTGCTTCTGTCATCTGTTCCGTTGAATCGATCAATGTACCGTCAATATCGAATAAGATAATTGCCATGTTCCCACTCCTTTTAGATTTCTTTTTTTGCTTTTCTCTTTTTTTGAATCAAGTAGCCAACCGTAATCAACACACCTAAACCAATCCAAACTATTGGATGATTGAGATGGTGCAATTTTCGCCATTCATGCCCGACGGCTTTCCCGCCCCAAATGAAGATCGCCGACCAAAGGAAAAAGGAAATCGTCGTCACGACGGTAAACGTCCAGCGTGAAACACCAGTCAGACCGGCACCAATCGCAAATCCGATGCGCCACATCGGGGACAGAAGGAGAATATAGCGTCCCTTCGTCTCCATTTGTGTCTGAAACTGAAGCATTTTTGTTTCCGAAATCCGAAACCATTTGAATAAACGGTTCAATAACCGTTCACTCCCGAACTGACCAATCGTAAAGAAGAGGTTCTGACTAATGACGAAGCTCACTACAGCGAGGAACAACATGAATAGCAGATTCGCCTGTGCCGTGTGGACGAGATATCCGGCATACGCTAGCGGCACTTCGCTCGGTATGAATGGAAACATGAGCGTCATCATGATGCCAATATAACCGTATGACTCCATCCAGTGATGTCCCATCTTCGTCCCTCCTCCCCCTTTACCAACTATTTCTAGTGTATCGAACTTTCAAGAAGGCGTACAGGAAACGGCTCTTTTTACATCAGAAAGAGCGACTTCTCATAGTGAAGTCGCTCGGATCATCTATTTGATTAATACGCATCCTCACTTTGTACTGGTTGCGTACGGCGCTTTTGTTGTTCATCTTGCCAGTCACTGAAACGTGTCAATTCTTCAAAGACTGTTTTCGTGACGAAAAGGATGACCGCGATATCGTCTGCGAAACCAAATCCGAGTACGAAATCAGGTACGAGGTCAATCGGTGACACGAGGTAAATCAACGCTCCGATTACTTTTAAGATCGTCGTACGACGAATGTTGCGATATTCACCTGACTGGTACGCGCGAATCATATCGACGAATAACGTCAACGGTGAGAAGACGACGGACAAACGAGAGTTACTGTTTACCTTTGCAGTTGCTCGTTGTAACAACGAATTCGTCTTTTTCGGACGATCGATATAATCTTTTGCATCTTCGGCATATTGATTTTGTTGTTTTTCTAATTGTTGATTCGAGAATTTCATTCCTATTTTCCCCCATTCTAAAGTAACTTCAACGCTTTTCTATTTCCCTGTTCCTACGGATGATAATCCTGTCAGGTTTCAGGATATGATGGAACGGTAAAAAAGGGAGAGAAGCGTTACAGAAAGGATGATTTTTATGAATCATGTTAATCAAACCGTCATCATTACAGGAGCTGCGAATGGAATTGGTGCAGAACTCGCCCGCACCTATGCTGCGCATGGCGCAAATGTCGTTCTTGCTGATATCGATCAGATGACAGGAGACGAATTGGTCCAACAAATTGAAGAAGATGGTGGTACGGCTTACTTCTATCACCTCGATATCCAACATGAAAAAGACGTTCAACTGTTGATTGAAAAAGCGATTGAACATACTGGTCGCATCGACATTGTCATCAACAACGCTGGTATTATGATTCGAAAACCATTACTCGAATTATCGCTTGAGGAATGGGACCGAGTTCATCATACGAATCTGCGTAGCATCTTCTTGACAACTAAGGCGGCTACACCCTATTTGAAACAAAGTAAAAGTGGTGGTCGAATCATCAACCTTGCTTCGACCCGCGCCTTTATGTCGGAACCGCATACGGAATCCTATGCGTCGACGAAAGGTGGCATTTTTGCTCTGACCCATGCACTTGCTGTCTCACTTGGAGAAGACGGAATTCTCGTCAACGCGATTGCTCCTGGTTGGATTGAAACCGGTGACTATCAAGAATTATCACCTGAAGATCATAGTCAACATCCAGCTGGTCGCGTCGGAAAACCAAGTGATGTCGCTCGTGCGGCTCTCTATCTGACACACCCAGATAACGATTTCTTGACGGGCGAAACATTGGTCCTAGACGGTGGAATGACACGAAAGATGATTTATGAAGAATGATTCGTGCTGAGTGCCTTTCGGGGCACTTTTTCATTTCACAAAAACTATACTTATACCTTTTTCAAACATTAATAAACGTTCTATTTATATGATGTTACAAAAATATATCCTATGACATCATTCGGAAATCAATCAATCGTTCCTCAATTTTTCCTTCTATATCAACGATTCAAGCATGTCCTTTTACTTCTCTATCGTTATTTTCATAAATTCTTCATACTTTCTGCTAGTTTCTCTTGTATTTTTTTAAAAGAATTGTAAAGTGGATTTTTCGATTTTCTTGTTAGAGTGGGATAGGTAACACTTCACAAGGGAAAGGAATGACGCTTAGTTTATGAAACGACCTTTCGGAAAGTCACTCGGGCTATCGCTCATGACACTCACTTTACTCGCAAGTCCGCTCATGACGACAACTCCCGTCGACGCGGCAAGCTCATATAAAGAAAAGCAACAACAAAACCAGCAACAACAATCGAAGCAACGCGAGGCGTTGTCTCAAAAAAATAATCAATTATCTAAAGCACAGCAACAAGTCTACGCCCTGGATCAACAGATTAACGGGCTGACATTACAAGTCGTCGAAAATCAAAAGATGATCGACGAAAACACGAAACAGATTGCTCGATTAGAAGATAAAATCGAAAAGTTACAAAAGAAAATCAAGAAGCAAGAAAAAATGCTCGGTGATCGCCTGGCAGTTCGTCAGTCTAAAGCCGATAATGCCCCGCTGCTTGAAGCCGTCTTCGGCGCAAAAGATGTCGGTGATATGATTAGCCGCTTCAATGCCTTCAATACGATTGCGGAAAGCGATGCTTCTTTGTTAAAAGATTACGAATCAAACAAAAAAGAACTGGCAGCTGCGAAAGAAGAATTGAAGCAGACACGCCAAGACTTGATTGAAGATCGTAATGTTTTAAAAAAGAAACAACGTGAACTGAAAGAAGAGAAACAAAAACGAACAGCCCTTTTGAAACGCTTGACGTCACAAAAGAAAAAAATAGAATCCAATATCCTCAGCCTGAAAGAGGCATCGGCCCAACTGAAGGCACAGGAAGCAGCTGAAAAAGCGGCAGCTCGTGCTGCAAAAGCAGCTGCCGCAAAAGCCGCGAAACAATCGGCAGCGCCAGCATCTGTTAGCAAGGCCAGTACGAAAGTCATCTCAAAAGCAAAAGGTAAATTCATCAAACCTGCTCAAGGCTCTGTTTCGCAAGGAATGGGTGCAGCAAGCGGAAGTAATGGTTATGCGTACCACAACGGAACAGACTTCGCTGGTCCACTCAACTCGCCAATCGTTGCGTCTGCAAGCGGAACAGTCATCTTAGCAAGTTCAGGTGGTCCTTACGGAAATCACGTCTATATCTCTCATAATATCGACGGGAAAACATATACGACCGTGTATGCTCATATGAATGCCTTAAACGTTAAACAGGGACAACAAGTCAAACAAGGACAGCAAATCGGTGTTCTCGGAAGCACCGGTAACTCAACTGGTCCACACTTGCATTTTGAAATCCACGATGGTGGATACCAGTATGATGCGAATGGACGGACGAATGAGCTCGATCCAGAAAGCTTCTTCTAATAAGTCTAATAAGTCGATTCAAGAAAAAGTGCACGCCTTCTCTTCCTGAGAAAGCGTGCACTTTTTGCTGTGTTCATTAAATTTTGAATTGATGTGTCTGACTGTCAAGCGACGTCGTCGTCGATTCGAGTTCTTGCATCAATTGATGAATCTGTTCGAACGATGCCTGTTGATCACGCATCGAAGCAGCAATTTCTTCGTTTCCGGCTGCAAGTTCTTCCATGACGCCACTGACTGTACTGACTTGACCAACGACATGACGGGCTTGTTGTTTCGAATGAACGAGTTGTTTCGTCACGTAATCGAGCGTTTCCGTCACACTTGCTACCTTTTGACGCGTCTCACCGAATGCTTCTTGAACGTGTGTGAAGTTCTCGACCTGATTCGTCTGCTCCCGCTCCGCTTGCACGAGTGCTTCTTGTAAGACAGCACCATCCTGACGAATCGAACGAACGAGTGAGAAGATTGAGCGCGTCGCCTCATTTGTCTCATCCGCTAACTTTTTAACTTCACTTGCTACGACGGCAAATCCACGACCGGCTTCCCCAGCCCGCGCCGCCTCGATGGCCGCATTAAGTGATAATAAATTCGTCTGTGCAGAAACTCCAGCGACGAGTTGCGCCATCTGTTCGATTTGTTGCGTCTGCTCTAAGAAACCTTCCAGTTTCTGACCAAGTTCGCGATTTTGTTCTGTTGATGCACGTAGTGATGCGGCCTGTTGTTCCATGATGGAACTACTTTGAACCATCACGTGATCGGCCGCCTGTCCTTCTGCATAAGCCGTTTGTGCACGTTGTTCACTCTCTTCAAAGAGCTGTTGCATATCGGACATCGTACTGACTGTCGTCTGGATATCGTCCGACACCGTTTGTGTCCCGCTCGCCATCTCATTGATCGCATGGGTCATGTTACCAGAAACTTCAACGATGTTCGCGTTCTCCGTCGTCGCTTCCGTACTCATCTGACGAATCGTATTCGACGAACGACTGATCGTTCCGATGACCTCATGCAATGTTCCTTGCATCTGCGCAACCGCTGTCTCGAGTCGACCAATCTCATCTTTTCGACCGGATACGACTAATTCCTGCGATAAGTCTCCGTCCGAAATCTGTTCTGCTGTCCGGACGACACGGCTGATTGGTCGCGTGATGCTACGTGCGAAGTACCAGTTGTATAACGCAAGACCAATCAGGAGAATGAATGTCGCAATCATGACGGTCCGCGTCAGGTTCAATGTCTCGTCTTTTGCTTCACGTTGTAAGACATCATAAAACTCTCCATTTTTCGTATGTAACGTATAGAGATCACTGAGCACACCTTCGATTCGTGCGGCATGGGAGCGAATCTCAATCGGATTCATCGCGTCCGTCAGTTCCGTCCGTTTCGCAGCAAGCGTCTTATATTTCATATCCGCCCGGTTCAACTCTTCTTGAAATGCTGGAATCAAATACGTCTTTTGTAACTGGTTCAAGGCTTGTTCGTTCTTTTTGCTAAGTGCCTGTACTTGCTCCGCCTGACTTTCAGACGGTTGGCTTGCCAGTCGGTTCCATGCTGCCTGTTCATATAAGAGCTTCGTTTCAAGCTCTGAGATCTCAACGAGCTGTTTCCCGTAATCTTCGTTATAGGACTGAATTTGACGGAGTTGGAACAAAGTCCATCCCATCAAGATGACGACACTCAAAATCGTCACTAACGTGGAGAGTAAAAATCGTTTCCGTAACGTCATTGGATCGTCACCTTACCTTCGAGCACGTCTTGTTGTAGCTGCTCTAATTTTTTTCGTTCCCCGTCCGTAAAGTTCGTGTTTCGGATTGGAGCCAACTGGATTGCCCCTTCTTTGACACCCAGGACGACTTGTCCGGACTGTAGACCTTTCGCAGCCACATCTTGTCCGATTTTCGTGATCGCAAGATCAACTTGTTTTAGCATTGACGTCATGACAGCGTCAGGTGCGATCGGGGTCTGATCGCTATCGACACCGATCGCTTTTTTCCCCTTCGTTTGCGCTGCCTCAAGGACACCGCTTCCCGTCAACCCCGCTGCTGCGTATAACACGTCTGCCTTTTTCTGCATCATTTCGTTTGCGAGCGTCCGTCCCTTTTCAGGCGCTGCAAAGTCCTCTGCGTATTCGACGAGTACTTTTGTTTTTGGATTGACGGCTTTTGCGCCAGCTATGTATCCTTTTTCGAATTTTTCGATCAGAGGTGACTTCATCCCACCGACGAAACCAATCGTATTCGTCTTCGTTTGGATACCTGCAGCCGCACCCGCTAAATAGCTTCCTTCGTCCTCTTTGAACGTAACCGAGAGTACGTTCGGTAACGTCGATACAGCATCAATCAAGGCGAATTGTTGTTTCGGATATTTTTTAGCAACGGTCTCAAGATCCGTCTGTCCCATGAATCCGAGTCCGACGATGACGGTCGGCTTCTTCTTCGCTAACGCTTCGAATGCTACTTTATAGGTCTTCGTTTCGTTCAACTCTCGGTAATCGATTGACCAACCTTCCTTCTCGCGTAACAACGCCATACCGCTCATCGCCGCATCGCTGAATGATTGATCGCCAAGACCCACATCCGACAAGACGACTGCCATTTCCTTTCGTTCCTTGACTGCCCGTTCTGGATCATCGATGACACTGCCGCACCCTGCGAGGCTAAGTGTCGATGCCAGTATGATTCCACTCCACCGTTTCATTCATTCCACATCCTTCCGACATTCTACATCTGATTATCGGAAGCGATGTCTGACTTCTTAATACAAAATTTAAATTCAGAATAATTCCATAACAAAAAAATGCCCCTCAAAAAAAGAGGGACATTTGAGATATTCTTAGTAGTCGCTATCAGAAGTACCACCTGTAACGATTGCGATTCCTGCTGATGCGCCAATGCGCGATGCACCTGCATCGATCATTGCTTTTGCACCTTCGAAGTCACGAACGCCACCAGATGCTTTAACACCGATGTCAGGACCAACTGTCTCACGCATGAGACGGATGTCTTCGACAGTTGCACCACCTGTTGAGAAACCAGTCGATGTCTTCACGAAGTTAGCACCTGCTTTAACTGAAAGTTCAGCAGCTGTTTTGATTTCTTCTTTTGTAAGAAGGCAGTTTTCGAAGATGACTTTAACGAGTGTACCGTTTGCCGCTTCGACAACCGCACGAATGTCACGTTCTACTAACTCAAGATCGCCATCTTTTAATGCGCCGATGTTGAGAACCATATCGATTTCAGTTGCACCGTTTTGGATCGCATCCTTTGTTTCGAATGCTTTTACTTCTGGTGTGTTTGCTCCAAGTGGGAAGCCGATGACTGTACATACTTTGACGTCATCATCTGATTTTAAGAGTTCTGCTGCTAACGCGACGTATGTTGGGTTAACACAGACGCTTGCGAATTTGTATTCTAATGCTTCTTTACAGAGTGTTTCGATCTGAGCACGTGATGTTTCTGGCTTCAGTGCCGTATGGTCGATCATTCCTGCTAAATTCATGTTTGTTGTCCTCCTTAAGGGCTGTCTCTTATACACATCTCCGAG
>NZ_WBYY01000128.1:0-9448 GCF_048985645.1 Exiguobacterium sp. A1_3_1
TATAAGAGACAGAACAAAGGCAGTGAAGCGCTCGCTTCACTGCCTTTTCGTTTGAATTCATCGTCTTGGTCGAGACGCAAGAATGTCTTCAGCTTGATCCAAGTCTTCTTTCAAGACATACACCGCTACGCGATCATCCAAGTCTTTACTGAAACGTCGGAATAAAAACGAAGTCTTGACGCCGCGTTCGACTCGAATCTCTAAGTCAGCTGCTTCGAGTCGCGCAGCGTCCTTTAATAAATCTTCTCCTTTTTCACCAAATGCTTCCCCGATCAGTGACCATCGAAGGTTTTCCTTCGTTCGTCTGCTGACGATAACGAGAAATGCAATGACTAAAAGAATGATTAAAACCGTTCGAACTAGCTGTATATCCATCTTTGCCTTCACCTCACCTACTATCATACCGAGTTAACGCGCATAAAGTAAACGTTCAACATAGCGGGCGAACGATTTACTTTTCAAACCTTGTTGGCGATACGCGATATAACCGTCAGGGCGAATTAAATATAATCCAGATTGCTTGATGCCAAAGCGTCGTGCAAGTTCACCACCTTGATCGACGACACCATCCTCTTTAAGGGATTGATGGATCGGTACTGTCTCAAATAGATCGGGATAGGTATAGGCGAGTTCCTTGAATGGCTCAAGAAGATCATCGGTTGCATTTTTTGGTAAGAACAGTAGTAATAAGAAATTCCGATCGGCACGACGTAACAATAGTTCGTTCTTTTTCGTCCGCGGGTGAACGACTTCACTGTAAGGCATCGGTTCACCTGGTTTTGGTGTCAATGGACTAAAGTGTCCTTGTGTGACGAAGGTCGAACTCGCTGGGTAGTGGCTGTTGAGCTGTGCAATCCGGTTCGTCACGAAATGATGTAAGGGTGCGATCTTGAGGCTATTACGAATGACTTTTTCCTGCAAGGGTAATAAAAAGGGAATATTGATTTGCAAGAGTTCCGTTGCAAGATTGGTTGATCGTAAAATCCCTTGTGCCGCTTCTCGACGTTCGACGCTATAAGAATCAAGTAACGGAAAACTCGCCTTGAACTGATGGACACACCATAGTTTCCAAGCGAGGTTCATCGCATCAGCAATTCCGGTATTCATTCCTTGACCACCGACGGGTGAATTGATGTGTGCTGCATCCCCGATCAAATAAATCCGGTGGTGTCCGAATTTCTCGATAATCCGGTTATGGACGCGAAACATCGAATACCAATGGACTTTTTTGAGCTCAAACGGTACTTTGGCTCGATTTTGTAAAAAATCGTCAATCGCTTTATGGTCGGTCGGAACAGGTCCGCTCGTTAGATTGCCGGTAATCCGGAACAAGTTCGACTGGAGAGGGAACGACTCGATAACGCCATGATCAGAGAAAAAGATATGAACCTCCTCAGAAGAGAGCGGCCAGTCGACCTCGATGTCAGCCAGTGCCCACGATTCTTTAAACGACTTCCCGCTGAACGGAAGCCCGAGCTCACGACGGACGAAACTGTTTGCACCATCTGCTCCGATGATGAAGGAAGCGTCGACCGTCTCTGTTTCTCCTTTATGTTGTAAGGATGCTGTAACGAATGTTGGAAATTGAGCAAACCCTGTTAATTCTGTTTCGCGCTCGACTACGTGTCCATATTTGGCGAGTTGCGCTTCGAGAATCCGTTCCGTCTCACTTTGAGGCAACAGCGTGACGAACGGAAAAGGTGTATTCAAATCCGTAAAATCAAGTTTTGCCTGCCATGCACCATTGACATAGAGGTTTCCTTGATTGATTTTGATTGCATTCTCCATCAAGTCTTCTGCAACACCAAGCCTTGCGAACAACTCCAGAGAACGCGCTTGAATCCCGATCGCTTTTGAGACGACAGATGGTCCGCTTGCACGTTCGACGATGCGAAAGGATAATCCATAGCGTGAGAGTGCGAGTGCGAGTGTTAAACCGGTTGGTCCGGCACCGATAATGAGGACATCTAATTTTTTATTCACGGATAACCCCCCTTAATTTACATCTTAGCCAAAACTCGTTACCATTAAACTATTGATGACACGCTTGACGTGTGAAAGGATGAAACTTGTGAACGAACAACTTTTTACGACAGAACGATTGATTGCGAATTTTAAAGAATATATCCGTCAGAATGAGGCACATCTGACGAAACGACATGCGTTAAACGCCTATTACAAGACGGTAGCAGGATCGATTTTATCGGACCGGATTGCTAAGAATGCGGATCTCATCGTCCGTATGCGCCATCTGGAAGAGGCGTACCAACACGTTGCACAAGAAGGGCGATGAAACAGGTGAACTTAGCCGATATCCGAAAGCATTACGTAGATTCTGAAGAACGTTTACCTCGTCATGCGGCAGCTGTACTCGTTCCATTAGTCGAGCAAGATGGCGAAGTCTATTTGTTATTTCAAGTGAGAGCTAAGACACTACGTTCGCAACCAGGTGAAATCGCTTTTCCAGGTGGTCGGATCGATGATGGTGAATTACCGAAAGCAGCAGCTGTCCGTGAAACGGTCGAAGAATTAAATGTCAGTGCTTCTGAGATTGAAGTGATTGGAACGCTTGAACCACTCGTGACACCGAACCGGTCGATCATTTACCCGTATCTTGGTATTCTTCATGCGACGGACTTTAATCCTTCGCCGGCCGAAGTCGATCATGTGTTTCTCGTGTCATTAACGGAATTGATGACTTCGAAGCCGATTAAAGGAGATATGGAGTGGCGGATCCGCCCCGGTAAGGAAGTGCCAACCGAACGCATGGCGAATCGAGAAGCCTATCTGGATCGTACGTATACAGTCACGGAGCACTTTTATGAGCACGGGGATTATCTGATTTGGGGATTAACCGCTAAAATCTTGCGCCAGTTCTTAGCTCAATTGACGCGTGACTAGCTTTTTCGGTCGTTATTTTATATGATTAACTGTAATTGAACGTGTCAGGAGATGAGTCAAATGGAAGAAACAGAAGAGTTATTCGATTATATCGTTGGCGATATGGTAAAAACGAAAGAAGGCTGGGTAGCGGAAGTAACGGCAGTATTGACAAATACGGTCGTTGGTGATGTATCCCACACGAAAAACTTTGAGGCACTCGGATTAGAGTTTGAAAAACAAGTCTTATTAAAGTCAGAGATTGAATTGTTAGAACGAAAAACAAAGTAACACATGAAAGCACACCACATGTTGGTGTGTTTTTTTATGTTCATCCAGCGAACTGAATAATAATGAAATCCTACATTCTTTTGATTTTTGAAGAATTAGACAAAATGACTGAAAACATCGAAAAGATACATTTATTACAAAAGAGTAACAAAGATTAATTCGTAACAGAACAGTTACAAAATATAAAAACGTTGATATACAACGATTGAGAGCGTTTTTTGTAAGCGTGTAACCATTTCGTTACTTTTTGACAGATATATTTCAATTCATAGTGTTCGCTTTTCAAACTATTTGTCATCGTGATACGTTGTGCGGGTCGTAAAACGGCGAGAAAGGTTGGCATCAACATGAAACGAACATCATTCCTTTTTTCCCTTTGTATAGCGGGATTCATATTTATTCTATTGCCGCAACATGAAGCGTCGGCAGCACAAATCGGGATCGGTACGGAGAAAACGATCGTACAAAATCCATTAGAGATGAAGCGTCAAGCTGCTCAAGAGAAGCGTGAACAAGCAGAGGCGAAAAAACAAGCGCGTCTAAAAGCCTTGGCTAAGCAAAAAGCAGACGCAGAGCAAAAAGCAAAAGCAGCACAAGAAGCCAAAAAGGAAACACGACAGGTAAAGAAACAAAGTCGAACACAAGCAAACGCTAACCGTTCCACAAAGCGTACGGAAACGTTTGAGACGACAGCATATACGACGAATCCAGAAAACAATGGAAGCCGTTTGTATAATGGTCGTGCCTTAACAGCATCGGGTTATGACGTCACGAATACGATTACATACGAAGGACGTCGCATCGTTGCTGTCGATCCATCGGTCGTACCGCTTGGAACTAAGGTACATGTAGAAGGTTTCGGCGACGCAATTGCGCTCGATACTGGTGGTGCGATTCGCGGGAAAATCATGGATCTTCTTGTCGGTTCAAAACAAGAAGCTTTAGAATGGGGTCGCCGTCAAGTCACGGTGACGTTCGAATAAGAGCAGTATACGGTTAGGCGATGGATAGTTTCCATCGTCTTTTTTGTTTTGAGGAAGGATAAAAGAACGATCTGTTCGATGTTGGATTTAGAAAACAGGGGAAAGAGTGGACGGAATAGGTTTTAGAATGTCCAAGAAAGGGGAATTTTACAAAGATAATAAACCGGGAAACGAGGGATGGTTCGTGATTGAATTCAAGGATGTCGGCAAAACGTATGCAGACGGAACAAAGGCAGTGCAACACGTGAATTTTACGGTTGAACAAGGCGAGATTTTTTGTTTGATCGGTCCTTCAGGATGCGGTAAAACAACGACCATGAAAATGGTTAATCGATTGATTGATCATACGGAAGGACAAATTTGGATCGATGGTGAACCGATCATGTCGATCAATGAACATGAACTCCGTCGGCGAATTGGCTACGTCTTACAACAGATTGCCCTCTTTCCACATATGACGATTGAGGAGAACGTCAGCGTCGTACCTGAGTTATTGAAGTGGAATAAGGAGAAAGTAGTACAACGGGTCGATGAATTATTTCGGTTGACTGGGTTAAACACCTCACTTAAGAAAAAATATCCAAGTGAACTCTCTGGTGGACAGCAACAACGTGTTGGGGTTATGCGGGCACTCGCAGCAGAACAAGACGTCATCTTGATGGACGAACCATTTTCTGCGCTTGATCCCATTTCACGGGAACAATTACAAAATGATTTGTTGCATCTAAACGAAGAGCTTGGTAAAACAATTTTGTTCGTCACGCATGACATGAATGAAGCGTTGAAACTAGGGAGTCGCATCTGTCTGATGAACGCTGGAGAGATTGCTTTCATCGGTACGAAGGACGAGGTACTAGCAAGTAACGATCCGTTCGTTCAAGAATTCATGCGTCAAGTCAGGGGGAGTGTCGAATGAATGGATTGATCGAAACGTATCAAGACCGGAAGACTGAATTGCTTCAAGCGTTGATCGAACATATCCAATTATCTGTCATCTCCTTGCTCATTGCCTGTGTGATCGCTATTCCGCTTGGGATTTACTTATCACGTAACAAGCGTCTGAGCGAGTGGTCGATTGGTGTGACCTCAGTCATCCAAACGATTCCATCACTCGCATTACTTGGTTTGATGATACCGCTTGTCGGGATCGGTACAGTACCGTCGATCATTGCACTTGTCTTGTATTCTTTATTACCAATCGTTCGAAACACTTATACAGGGCTTGCCGAAGTTGATCCTTCGATTAAGGAAGCGGCACGCGCATGTGGGATGACTCCGATGCAGAGCCTTTGGAAAGTCGAGCTCCCACTAGCTTTACCTGTTATGATGGCCGGGATTCGGACCGCGATGGTACTGATCATTGGTACGGCGACGATTGCCGCCCTGATCGGTGCTGGAGGATTAGGCTCGATCATTCTTCTCGGGATTGACCGTAATGATAACTATCTATTATTGCTCGGTGCGATTCCAGCAGCACTGCTCGCGCTTTTATTTGACGGCTTATTACGTCAAACGGAAGTAGCGACTCGTAAACGACAAACAGCACGTCTCGTAACGGCAGTCGTCTTGATGGTTGCGATCGTCGTCGCACCTTTTGCTGTCGGTCGCAGTGAACGACCAGATCTCGTCGTCGCTGGAAAACTAGGTGTAGAACCGGAAATTTTAATGAACATGTATAAGATTGTCATTGAAGATGAAACGGATTTGACGGTACAAGTCAAACCGAACTTCGGGAAGACGACCTTCGTCTATAAGGCGCTCGAATCAGGTGATATCGATGCGTATCCAGAGTTTACAGGAACGGTGCTCGCTAGTTTGACGAATGAAAAACCGAAGTCGAATGATGCAAAAGAAGTGTATGAACAGGCAAAAGCCGGTCTTGAAAAACAAGATTTAGCCTTGCTACCACCGATGAACTATAACAATACCTATGCTGTAGCTGTTCCAAAGAAATTAGCAGACCGTTACGATTTGAAGACGATCTCTGATTTAAAACAGGTCGCGAATCAGTTGACGGCTGGATTCACGTTAGAATTTAAGGATCGACAGGATGGGTATAAAGGAATTCAAGATAAATATGATGTTAATTTCCAGAAAGTCGTCACGATGGAACCAAAATTGCGCTATAAAGCAATCGAGTCAGGTGAGATCGATGTCATTGATGCTTACTCGACAGATCCGGAGATTGCGAAATACGACATGGTCGTCTTAAAAGACGATCAGCAACTATTTCCTCCATATGAAGGAGCTCCTCTTCTGCGACAAGAGACGATCGAGGAGTATCCAGAAGTAAAACAAGCACTTGAGCAATTATCAGGTAAAATTTCAGATGAAGAGATGTCAAAAATGAATGAAGCTGTCGCATACGGCGGAAAGACGGCGAATGAGGTCGCTCGTGATTACCTGAAGAAGGAAGGCGTCATTCAATGAAACTTTTACTGATCAGTAACCCGACAGCTGGGACGAACGGCACCGGATTACTTGGAGAAGTCATCGAACCATTAAGTACATTATTCGATGAAATCGTCATCAAGAATACGAAGCAAGCTGGAGATGCGATGCAATTTGCGGAAGATTCATCCGCATTTGATGCGGTCGTCGTCATCGGTGGAGATGGAACGGTGTTTGAGACAATCAACGGGGTCGCAAAACTGGATGATCGCCCGATACTCGGCATCATTCCTGGAGGGACCTGTAACGACTTCGCTCGAACGCTTGGCTTACCGATGGCTCCTCGGCTTGCTGCAGAAGCGATCGCGATGCAACACGTTGTTCAGGTCGATCTCGGACAAGTCGAAAATAGCTATTTCTTGAATTTCCTTGGTGTCGGTCTTGTCGCAGAGGCATCGATTGGCATCGATACAGAAGAAAAAGCACGCCTCGGGAAGATGGGATATTATCTATCGACGATTCGCTCAAGTCTAGAAGCACAACCCTTCGAATATGAACTGATTTTAGATGAAGGTCGTCACATGACCGGCGAAGCGGTTCTCATTCTTGCGGCAAACGGAGAATCGCTCGGTGGAATCGAGACGAACTTATCAGATGGAGCCTATAATGACGGGAAACTTGATTTAGTGATCGTCGATGAAGTAAATTTAACAACCATTCGAGATGTGATCCTTCAAAAAATTGGTCTTGCCAATGATCCTTCCTTTACACATATCTTGACGAGTGGATTTCAGTTGAAAACAAAAGACGCAAAAGTGATCGATACAGATGGTGAAAAAGCCATCCATACACCGGTTACAGTTAAAGTATTGCCGGAGTATCTGCGCATGTATGGAGGCACACAATAATATAAAGTAATGAATGAAAAGAAGGTCGTCATAAAAAACGGCCTTCTTTTTTATCTTTCAGTACATATATGCGGTTATGCTTTGACGCTTTAAAGAAAATATTTGATAAAGGATGACTTTCAATGATTCTTTCTGTACAATGAAAAAGTATTTTGAAAAGGAGGTGGAGCACCATGAAAGGAAACGCATGGGCTTCAAAAGTTGGATTTATTTTAGCAGCAGCGGGATCCGCCATTGGTCTGGGGGCCATCTGGAAATTCCCGTACACGACTGGAACGAACGGAGGAGGCGCGTTTTTACTCTTGTTCCTCGTGTTTACCTTATTACTTGGACTGCCCGTTTTAATTGCCGAGTTTTTAATCGGTCGTACGAGTGGAAAAACAGCACTTCAAGCGTTCTCGGCACTTGGTCATAAGAAGTTCACATTCATTGGTGTACTGGGTGTCATCGCCTGTTTCTTGTTGCTCTCTTTCTACAGCGTCATCGGAGGATGGGTTTTGATTTATACCATTCTTGGTTTCACAGGTCGCCTGACGACGATGGACAGTGGTGCGCTTGGTGAATTGTTCGGAACGATTTCCGCCTCACCGTTATATGTCATTTCAGGGCAATTGATTTTCCTCGCTTTGACATGTTGGATCGTCTTACGTGGTGTTCAATCCGGTATTGAAAAAATGAGTAAAATCATGATGCCATTATTATTCGTGTGCTTCATCATCCTTGTCGTTCGATCATTGACACTTGATGGTGCAATGGAAGGTGTTAAATTCTTCATACAGCCTGATTTTTCGGTCCTCAACCGAACTTCTGTCCTGAGTGCGCTTGGCCAAGCGTTCTTCTCCTTATCGCTCGGTGTATCAGCGATGCTGACGTATGCTTCCTACATGAAGGAACGTGGCGAGATTAATCGTTCCGCCGCATGGATCGTCGCGATGAATGTCGCGGTCTCATTATTAGCTGGATTCGCTATTTTCCCAGCTGTTTTTGCTTCGGGTCTTGACCCTGCAGAAGGACCGGCATTGCTTTTCATCGTATTGCCGACTGTTTTCAGTCAGATCCAGTTTGGCTCGTTGTTCTTAACACTTTTCTTCCTTCTGTTTGCTTTCGCATCGATCACTTCATCGATTGCTATGCTTGAGGTCGTTGTTGCTTCATTAACGGATCGTAAGGAGAATGCGACATCGCGTGATAAAAAGCGGACGACATGGCTTGCGACACTTGCGATTGCGATCGTCGGAATTCCGTCCGCACTCTCGTTCGGTATGTTGAGTGATGCTCAATTCATGGGGAAAACGTTCTTTGACAGCGTTGATTTCCTTGTCTCGAATATTTTAATGCCGATTGGTGCTTTACTGATTTCGATTTTTGCTGGGTACAAGCTCGATCGAGCTCTTGTCGAACAGGAACTCGTGACGAGTCCATTCATGAAAAAAATCGTGCCTGTGTGGCGTGTGAGTGTTTGTTACTTGAGTCCGATCGCAATTTTGATCATCCTTGTATGGCCAATGTTCGGATAATAGATCATGGGTAGTCGACAATTTTGTCGACTACCTTATTTGTTGTCAAAAGAATCATGCGAAAGAAAGAACGAATAGTTCATTCTTCGGTCTGATGCGATATTTTTAAAAGTATGTTGAAATATAAATACACGAGGCGTAACATTTCGGAAAAACGGGAAACTTTTTGTTAGACGTTACGTAATGTTAAAATAAAGACACGTAAACCTGATAGAAGAATCAGTACGAAGGAAGAGGGGATGACATGAAGTCTTCATGGTGGATATTTGGTTCCATCGGTATGATGTTCGTATTTCTACAATTGGCCGATACGTTCAACTTCTCGGGAATCTTCATCGCTCTTGGTTTGTGGTTCATTTGGAGCGGTTATCGAACAAAACCAGGTCGACGATATCGGACAGAACGGAAATCGACCGAAATCAAGCGGAAAAATGTGAAAAAGAAATTACTACTTGATGACGAAGATGAGTTCGTCGGG
>NZ_WBYY01000129.1:0-9446 GCF_048985645.1 Exiguobacterium sp. A1_3_1
TTAGTCTCGTGGGCTCGGAGATGTGTATAAGAGACAGGTCGTAAACGTCGTACTATCATTGACTTCTTGTTTGTACTGCGTGTTGAATTCAAGATAAATTCGATCAATTTCTTGATCGACGTTTCCGCCTTTGATATGGACGACACCGTGAATTTGACCGCCTGGTTCGCAGCGGTCATCCGTCAAGCGTGTATCGACCGTTGCGGCACCGATTCCGATTTGTGAGAGAATTTTTTTGAACATGATGAATTCCTCCTTTTGATTACGTACGAATGATGAAGCGTGTAAACTTGTCGAACAGGTACGAATTTGCTACAGTTTCGAAAGAACATCAGAAAAGGACGGGACGACTAGTGGAACTACATGAATTAAAAGCGAGTCTTGCCTCGCAAATCACGCAAGGAACACTGATCCATGCAACGATAAGTAATCCGCGTCAAAAATCAAATGATCTCCGACGAATCAAGGTAAAACCGATTCTATTAAGAGATACGGTGATGATGCAGGTAGAGTTTCAATTTGAACGCGTTATGAAGCATGAAAATATTTTAATTGACGATTTCGTCGGGCGACTCGATGACTGGTTCACGGAATTCCGCCAATTCTTATTCCGTTTTGAAGAAGAGGAATGGCAATTCCAGCTCTCGAAAAAGCTGAAAGTCGCGATCAAGACATCCAAAAAGGAGCCGATGAAAGCTCTCTTATCGCATGACCGGAAAAAAACCTATCTATTAGAAGACGGTGTGCCGGTTCCGTTTCTGATTCGCTTAGGTGTCATGACGGAAGCGGGTCAAGTCAAAAAACAGAAGTATGATAAGTTTAAACAAATCAATCGCTTTCTTGAATTTGTCGAGGATAGCATTGCTGCCTTGCCAAAAGGAAAAAAACTCCGGATCTTGGACTTCGGATGCGGGAAATCGTATTTGACGTTCGCTCTCTATCATTATCTAAAAGTCGTCAAAGGATTCGACCTCGAAGTGACAGGTCTTGATTTAAAGAAAGAAGTCATCGAAGAATGTACACAAATTGCGCGTGATCTGGATTATACCGATCTGACATTCCGTGTCGGAGACGTTCATGATTACACAGGGGAGACGGAAGTTGACCTGATGGTGACACTTCACGCTTGTGATGTCGCGACCGACGTCGCACTCGCGCGAGCTGTTGACTGGAATGCATCGGTCATCCTGAGCGTACCGTGTTGTCAAAAGGAATTGAACCGTCAACTGGACTGTTCGCCACTCGATGTCATGCTACAGCACGGACTGATTAAAGAAAAATTCGCATCACTGGCGACAGACTCGATTCGTGCCGAGTTGCTGACGCTCGTCGGATACGAAGCGCAGCTTCTCGAATTCATTGATCTCGAGCACACACCGAAGAACATCTTGATTCGCGCATACAAACAAAACAAGCGACCAACGGAAGAGAAAATCGATCGTTACATCGCGTTCCGTGATTTGTTGCATGCCCGACCATTTTTAGAAACTGAATTAAGCGGCAGACTTGGACAGATTTCACCGAAACTCGTACAATAAGAAGGAGAACGAATCAAAGGAGGCAATACGATGGATTTCCAAATGTATTTTGAAGATGTCGTCCAAACAGCCCGCAAAGAAGCGCAAGCTGCTGGATTTGAAGAATTAACGACGCCAGAGAGCGTGGATGAAGCAATGAAACGCGAAGGGCTAACACTTGTCCTTGTCAATTCGGTGTGTGGATGTGCTGGCGGGATCGCCCGTCCTGCTGCAGCGTACGTTAATCGGAAAGAGGGTATCAAGCCCGATCATTTCGTCACGGTATTCGCTGGACAAGATCGCGAAGCGACAGACCGTGCGCGTGAATACTTCGAAGGTTACCCACCTTCATCTCCATCATTTGCATTAATGCAAGATGGAAACATCCTCTCGATGGTCGAGCGCTTCGACATCGAATCGTTCACGGCGGAAGAGGTCGTCGAGAAACTTGAATCTTTGATTGAAATCTACGCATAAGCAAAGAAGGCTCCTGATAAAGGAGTCTTTTTTTGCGTATTCATGAGATTAAAATAATAAATTTTAAAATTGAAAGCGTTTGCAAAATTGTATAAAAAGTCATTTATGCATGATTTATGAATAGAAACTCAAAAAAATTTATATATTTATGCTTTACAGTGAATAAATATTCGTATATCCTAAAAGCAATAGAACAGGTCAGGCTTTTCGGTATTGAATTGGACATACACATAAGTCATACTATTGTTAAAGTTCTGACAATTGAGCGTTGGAAGGGGAAAACTCGAATGAAAAAATTATTAGCAACGGCAATGGCAGGCATTCTGGCAGTCACGATGGCAGCATGTGGCGCGTCGGAAGAATCAACAGGTGGATCAAGCAAAAGCGATAAAGTATTGACGATGGGAACGTCAGCGGATTACTTCCCATTTGAATACATCGATACGAAAAAAGGAGAGGACATCGTTGGGTTCGACGTTGCGATCGCCAAAGAAGTCACGAAAAATCTCGGGTATGACTTAAAAATCGAAGACATGGAATTCGGTAGCCTACTTGGTGCCCTCAGCTCAGGTCGTGTCGATTTCGTCATGGCGGGTATGACACCGACAGAAGAACGGAAGAAAAATGCTGACTTCACAGACATTTACTTCGAATCGAAAAACTTGGTCATGACGAAGGATAAAGCGATCAGTTCGGAAGACGAACTCAAAGGCAAAAAAATCGGTGTCCAGCTTGGATCAATCCAAGAGGGACTCGCAAAAGATCGCTTCAAAGATAGCGAAGCGGTTCCTTTGAACAAAATCCCAGAAATCATTCAAGAATTGAATACAGGTCGGATTGATGCCCTCATCATTGAGGACGCAGTTGCCGTCAAATACATGGATCAAGATGCATCCCTGAAAACGTACCAGATTGAAGAAGATGGTCCAGCTGGATCAGCGATCGCCTTCAAAAAAGGTGACAAGATGCGTGACGATTTCAACAAAGAGTTGAAGAAGATGATTGACAGTGGTGAAATCGATAAATTGGCTGAAGAATGGTTCCAAAAAGAAGCAAAATAAGTCAAGTGCATGGGGGTGGGGGTAACCTCATCCCTTTTGTGCGACGTTAGGAGATTGATTATGATAGACTTTACAAAGATTCAAGATTCAATTCCATATATTCTTGAGGGGATTCCGGTCCTTTTCCAAGTCGTCATCGTGGCGGCCATTGCCGGGATGCTGATCGGAATCGTCGTCGCGGCACTGAAAATCACGAAGAGCCGTTTCATCCGTTTCATTGGTCATACGTATACGGCGATTTTCCGGGGAACCCCATTGATCTTGCAACTGGCGATCGTCCACTTCGGATTACCACAGTTGACAGGGTATGTCACGACAGGATACCAATCGGCAATCATCGCCTTCTCCTTGAACTCCGGAGCGTACATCTCGGAAATCATTCGGGCCGGGATTCAAGCCGTTGATCGTGGGCAGTGGGAAGCTGCAGATGCGCTTGGTATTTCGTATTTCAAACAACTCCGTTCGATCATTTTGCCGCAAGCCTTTAAAAATATCCTTCCAGCGATCATGAACGAATTGATCACGTTGACGAAGGAATCGGCACTCGTCTCGACGGTCGGTGTTCTCGATGTCATGCGTCGTGCACAAATTGTTGGAGGAGAAAAGGCGATTTATTTCGAACCGTTGTTGTTTGCCGGATTCGTATATTTTGTTCTCGTCATGGGATTGAGCTTGATAGGCCAACAAGTCGAAAAAGCTATGAGAAAGAGTGGGTAATCAGATGGAACCTATGATCCAAGTCACCGATTTGCATAAGCAATTCGGAAAATTAGAAGTATTAAAAGGTATCTCGACGACAGTTACACGCGGTGAAGTCGTCGCTGTCATTGGACCGTCGGGATCCGGTAAATCAACATTTCTACGTTGTATCAACTTACTTGAACAACCAACGAGTGGAACGATTATCGTCGATGGTTTTGAACTGACGAAACCAAAAGCGAACATCTCGAAAGCACGTCAGAACATCGGAATGGTGTTCCAACAATTTAACTTGTTCCCACATAAGTCTGTTCTTGATAACTTGACGTACGCACCGATCAACGTCCTTGGTATCTCAAAAGACGAGGCAGTCAAGCGGGCAGAGACATTGCTTGAACGTGTCGGTCTAGCTGAAAAACGCGATAATTACCCGAACCAGTTGTCAGGTGGACAAAAACAACGGGTCGCAATCGCACGCGCTCTTGCGATGGAACCGAACGTCATGTTGTTTGATGAACCGACGTCAGCGCTTGACCCAGAGATGGTCAACGAAGTACTGGACGTCATGAAACAATTGGCGGAAAGCGGAATGACGATGGTCATCGTCACTCACGAGATGGGCTTCGCCAAAGAAGTCGCGGATCGCGTCTTGTTCCTCGATGAGGGGATTCTGATGGAAGAAGGTTCGCCGGTCGAACTCTTCGACAATCCGAAGACGGACCGGGCGAAAAAATTCCTCGAAAAAGTTTTATGAGCACGGCACGCTAACTCTGAAGAGGGTTAGCGTTTTTCGGTTTTTAGTAGAGAGGGGGATAAGAATGAAAAAATTGCTTGAAGGTCATCATACTCGTCTGACGCGTTTTCAGTCGGAAGATACCGAAGTGATGCAACGTCTGCTTGACGATGCAACGTTTGCTCGTCATTTCAGTGCGACGCCATATCGTCACTTATCGAAGGAAAAGATTGAACAGATGATGGCGACTGATGCTCCGGAGACGTTTCGGTTTGCGATTCGTAACTTCGAAGATGAACGGATGATTGGTGTCGTCGCATTAGAAGATATTTTACCGACACATGGAACGGCATGGCTGATGATTGGCATCGATCCGGATTGTGAAGGACAAGGGTATGCGACGGATGCGCTACAGACGATACTAGAGTACGCCTTCTTAGAGTTGAACTTGTACCGGATTCAATTGACGGTCTTTGAGTATAATACACGTGCGGTTAAGCTGTACGAACGACTCGGGTTCGTACAGGAAGGAAGATACCGTGCCTTTTTACGACGAGACGGAGAGCGGCATGATATGTTACTGTACGGATTACTCGAACCGGAATGGAGAGATCGACAATGATTCAAGAAACGGAAATCTTCGTCCGGTCGTTTCACGCGACGGACTTTTCAGGTCATGATTATGCCCATATCGAACGGGTTCGCCGTTTAGCGTTACATATTGCCAAACAAGAAGGCGGGAACGTCAAAATCATCGAACTATCTGCCTTACTCCATGACGTAGCAGATAGTAAACTCGGGGGAACGGCAGAGACGGTCGCGTCCTTTTTGCAAGGAAAAGTGACGGAAGAAGAACAAGAACAAATTCTAGACATCATCACAAGCCTGTCCTATAAAGACGGTACACGCCCACCGATGCAAACAATCGAAGGGCAAATCGTTCAAGATGCTGATCGTCTCGATGCCATCGGTGCAATCGGGATTGCGCGCACATTTCAGTTCGCTGGTCGGTTCGGGGAGCCGATGCATGTACCTGGTCTAGCACCACGAGAACCGGGTGACCGAACGGGAGAGACGAGTGCCCTGAATCATTTTGAAGAAAAGTTATTCCGGCTAAAAGATTTAATGAATACGAACACAGCACTTCATTTAGCAGAGGAGCGACATCGCTACATGGAAGAGTTCGTTAATCGTTTTAAGCAGGAATGGGAGGGTGCTACGGGAGAAATAGGTGATATGTAAATCAATTTAAACACATAAGGCGCGTTGTCCGGTTCATTTTCCAGACAACGCGCCTTATGTTGTATTTAACTAAGGATGATGGCAGTAATTAACCCAAGTGCTGCGAACAGACCAACGATCGCGCCGCCTTCCTCGTGGGCTTCCGGCATCATCGTCGAAGCGAGCATTGCGATGATCCCACCGCTTGCGAAGCCACCGATCATGGCGAATTGCATGTCCGGTAGTTCTGCGAGAATCGTGTAGCCGGCGAGTGAGGCGAGGGCGGAGATCAACCAGACGACTCCCCACATCAGCAATACTTTATTCTTCGAAAAGCCATCTTTTCGCAAACCGGTCGTACTCGATAAGCCTTCCGGGATGTTGCTGACGAAAATCGCCGCGACGAGTGCCGCGCTGACATTTCCCGATAACAGACTGGCACCGATCATGATTGATTCCGGGATCGCATCAAGAATCGTCCCGAAAAAAATCGCTGTTCCCGTGCCTTCGTTCCCACCAGACGAGCGTTTCCGTTTACTCGCGCCGCGTGACGAAACGAATAGGTCAAAGCCCGTAAAGACGAGTGCGCCGACGATGAAGGAGATTGCGACGACGAGCGTCGTTGACTTCTTTAATGCTTCATCGAGTAACTCGAACGTCGCTGCTCCAATTAAGATGCCGGTCCCAAACGACATGATATAACCAATCAGGCGTTGCTTTAAGGGTAAGTAGAGCCCGAATAGGGCACCGATGACAACGGCACCACCTGCTAGCGCTCCCCAACCGAACGCTTCCCACATACGATCGCCTCCTTCTTGTCCTTTCTACCTGTTCTAGATAATTCATAAACATAGCGAAAAGAAAGAAAAAAGTTCGCGACGCATGCAAGGGGCTGACTTAAAAACAGAATGACGCGTCATTTCACGCCTTTTCCTCAGCGGAGATACAAAATCCTGTAGGAGTGGCGTGAAACGCATGATTCTTATCTTTGTGGAGACCGACTTCTTGAGTCATTCCATCTCAATCATTAGAACGGTTGTTTATTTAACCAATGTCCACCGTCAAGAGCGATACATTCTCCGTTCAAGTAGCGGGCTTGATCTGACACCATCCATGTTGCAAGTGTTGCGATCTCTTCCGGTGTCCCGAATCGACCGAGCGGGACGTTGCGGCGAATTCGTTCCGCGTGTTCCGGTGACAATGAGAGTTTATCAGCACCACCTGTCCGTTCGATCGGTCCCGGACTGATCGCGTTGACACGGGCTTGATATTTATAGCCCCATTCGACGGCAAGCGTCCGCGTCAAGTTCAGGACACCGGCTTTCGCAGCGGCGCTCGGAGCGACACCAGCGCCAGCCTGCCACGCATAAGACGCAACGATGTTGACGATTTGTCCGCCAACGACTTGATCTTCCTGCCATCCTTTGACCAGAGCGTGACAGCAGTTGAATGTCCCGTTGAGGACGATATCGATGACCGTCTTCCATCCATTCGGTGATAACTCGTCGGTCGGGCAGATGAAGTTCCCGGCAGCATTGTTGATCAATGCTTCGAGACGACCGAACCGTTCCCGTGCTTGATTGACAGCAGCCAGACAAGCGTCAGCATCACGGACATCCATCTGAATCGTCAGATGTTCGCCTTGAATCTGCTCCAATGCTTCATCCATCAGTCGCAAGCGTTCCGCGTCGCGTCCTGTAACGACGACGTTCCAGCCGGCTTCCTTTAAGGCGAGCGCCATCGCTTTCCCCATTCCGTTCGTTCCACCCGTCACCATGATCGTTTGTGTCATATTGATTCCTCCTTTATGTAATGAATGAACAGCCATTCATATTCTTTATTCAAAAAAGAAGGAGCGAACTCCTTCTTTTTCTGACTTATTGTGTTGCAAGAGCCGTATCTGTTAAGACAGGAACGACTTGTTTCTTACGTGAAACGACACCTTCAAGGTAAACAAGGTTGTTCGTCGCTTCAAGACCGTAAGCACGCTCGACGAGATTCGCTTCTTTCCCGAGGACGAGTCCAACAGAGTTGTTCGTCAAGATATCCGTGACGATGAAGACGAACAGATCAAGACCTTTTGCAAGGATGACTTCGTTGATCGCTGTTTCGAGTTCTTCTTGGCGAAGCAAGACTTCTGCTGTATCGACCGTGTTGACTTGAGCGATTTCGACTTTGAGTGTTCCCATCGTGAATTCTTTTGCATCAAGTGAGATCAATTCAGGAACGGATTTTTTCGAGAGATCAGCTCCAGCTTTGAGCATCTCAAGACCATAGACGTTCGCATCGACACCAGCGATTTCTGCGAGTTCACGTGCTGCGATGATATCTTGCTCCGTGCAAGTCGGCGATTTGAATAGGAGCGAGTCAGAAATGATCGCTGATAACATCAACCCAGCGATTTCTGGTTTGATGGCAACACCATGCTCTTTGTAGAGCTTGTTAAGGATCGTTGCTGTACAGCCGACCGGTTCTGCCCGGTAGTAAACAGGATCCGATGTCTCAAAGTTTGCGATCCGGTGATGGTCGATGACTTCTGTTACCGTAACCGCATCGATATCGTTCGCACTTTGTTGACGTTCGTTGTGGTCGACTAAAATGACGTGTGACGCTTCTGTCGCGACTTCTGTCACTAAACGTGGTGCTGAAACTTTGAACGTATCGAGTGCGAATAACGTTTCATCATTCATTTCACCGAGGCGGATGGCTTCGGCATTGACACCGAGTGCTTTCTTTAATTCTGCATAAGCGATTGCCGATGTGATCGTATCGGTATCAGGATTCTTGTGACCAAATACTAAAACTTTTTCCATGACGTGTTCACTCCTCAATGATTGTTGTCTCGCCCTATAGTGTATCATATCTCCGATTTAGAAAGCGTTCATTTTCACCATGATACCAGCGATTTTTTCACTCCAGAAGGGGTCTGACGCGTAAAAGACGTTCATGCCTTTTTGTTTGTTCCCAAGGTACGCCCCACGGTAATAACGTCCATCCCGATCGAGATAATCCTTTGCGATGAATCGACCGGTCTGCTCGATCGAGTCCGTCAAGGATTTATAGACGGTCGCATCTTCTCCCGGTGCGGAATCGGTCGCATTGACGCCGAACAAGTTATTTTTCTCGCGGGCAATCTCAGAACGTCCATAATCGGATTCGTGAATCGCATGTGCAAGCAGATAGGCCGCGTTGACACGGTATTTCTTTTCAACGGACTTAAAGACTTTTCCTTTACCGATCAAGGGACTGTCCGGTGCTTGCTCCTTGATGAACGCATCGAGTTGTTTGGCACTGAGACGCGTCGGTTTCGTCAAATCACGTGTTAATGTCTTCGATTCAACATATTTGCTCGTCCGAGGCGTCGCGTTCGTCGCTTCGCCGGCAACGATCAGTCCACCAAGTCCGCTGTCCGCGACGATGTAGTGAAGGAGTCGATCGCCCTTCGTCTGATAATACGATGCATTCGAGACACGTTCTGCCGGGAACGGACGTAAGCGGTCCGTTGGGACATGCCCCGTCACACCGGCGATACTGACACGACTCGTCTGTTCACCGAACTCAAGCAACTGGACACGTGTGCCAGAAGCGACGTAAGTGAGCCGTTTCTTTAACTCAGGGTCACGATGAATCGATAGGATACCACGATCGTCGACGATCCCAGTACCTGGTCCACCGAGGTAGACGTAGCGGTCGTCCGATGAACGTTTCACGGCACCACGCTGACCCGCATATTCCTTC
>NZ_WBYY01000130.1:0-9391 GCF_048985645.1 Exiguobacterium sp. A1_3_1
TCCCTCTATCTGTTTTTAATCATTCAACTGCAAAATCTCTTTAATCTTTTTGAAGGTTTCAATGAACTGGATGATTTCTTCTTCTTCGACCTTTCCTTCAATCAAATTCTCCAGATACGTATAGATTTCTTGCTCTGCTTCAGTTGCCACTAACCGACCTGCTTCCGTCAACGAGATGTACTTCGTTCGGTGGTCATCTTCTCGACGTTCGACGATGACGAGACCTTTTTCCGTCAACTTTTTCAGCCGATTCGAGATGGCACTTTTGTGAACACCCTGCACTGCCGCGAGACGCCCAGACGAAATCGGTCCATATTTTCCGACGAGCTTCAACACATGAAGTTGTTCCGGTGAATACATTTGCCAAACGGGTGCTTCGACCGACTTCAACACGCGTTCTGTTCCGTGGATCATGACTTCTTCAAACAGGAGGACTGCTTCACGTAAATTGTCTTTCATTTTTAGTTTACCCCCTAAACTTATGAAGTTAGTTTAGCCCCTCAACTAGAAGTCTGTCAACTCTAAACTGTCACAACTTACCGATGCAGAACATGACCAATTTCTGTATGATAAAGGAAGAGAGGAGCATGCTTATGTTGACTTTGTTTTGGATTGCGTTAGTCATCTGTCTCGTAGGTCTTGTCTTTACGTTACGGATTGCCAAGCAACCAGCAGAAGAAAAGTATGACCACAAAACTTCGGCCAAAAACATGTCTTGGATGTATTTCATTTTTCTTCCGATCATTTTGATTTTATTAGGCATCTTCTATTATTTTTTAACATGATATAAAACAGCACACATCAACCGATGTGTGCTGTTTTATATCACTTCAAGGTTTTCGGACGGACGATATAGATATCGCATTTTGCATAACGGGAGATGTTTTCAGAGACACTCCCGATCATGATGCGTTCCATCGCATTCATCCCGACCGCCCCACAGACAATCAACCCAGCACCGACACGTGGTGCGATGACCTTCGGAATCAATGTTTTTGGAGAGCCATTTTCGATGACCAGTTCAACTGTCTCGACGCCTGCTTCTCGTGCCCGCTTCTCGTAACGATCGAGCAGTCCTTGTGCATATTCCGTGACGTTTTGATCAATGAAACGCTTATTGGCACGTACATTAGCAAATGTCTGAATATCGATGACATGGGCGATGACGAGTTTGGCATGATCGAGTTTGGCGAATTTCACTGCCTTTTCAAAGGCAAGATCTGCCGTCTTTGATCCATCGACTGCCACTAAAATCGTATGATACTGGCTCTCCATCAAGAATCATCCTTTCTGCACGACTCTCTTACAGCATCCGGTCATTTTCATTTTCGAGGGCGCGGTTTTCATGATCGAGTTTCCGTTCTGCCTCGATTCCTTCTGGCTCTGTCTCCAAAATACTTTTTGGTTTCGGCGCAGGACGTGTTGCCCCTGCTTCGTCTGCTAACAGGACATACTCACCTTGTTGAACACGTAAGACATGCTGACGAATATCCGACTCCGGTAATCCGAGTTCCGTAAAGGCAGTTTGAATTTCCTCAGCCGAAGCCTGTTTGCCTGTAAATCGCTCAAACAGCGTCCGTTTTCCAGAGACGAGTTGCGCCGCTGATTGTCCGCGTAACATCGCCATATCGGTTTTATCTTGTAACACGACATATAAATCTTCTTCTAGATAACCCGCAAAATGTAGATCCTCAATTTTTCGAATCAAATCCGTTTCATTTTGATAGACACCGATCCATTGTTTTTTTCCCATGTCACACGTCTCCCCCTTTTATAACAACTATATGAGATATACCCCAAATTCATCTAAAACATGACTAGGATGAAGAAGACTTCGGCGATTGCTGTCGAAAAAGACGTTGCCGTTTATAGAAGACGTAATAGCACAAGAGTAAAACACATACGATTCCGACCCCTGTTACGATTTGTTGCAGAAGAAAGAGGCGATCGTTAAAGTACAATCCAATCAAATACCAGACGAGCGCGAGACCAAACACCCAATCGGAATGAATGACGACAAACAATAGTCCTCCGATAATCGCTACGATGAGTGCAATCGTACTCCATTGCTGTTCGGAAAGACCAAATAGCGAAGTGAACTGAAAATCGGATAAGATCCGAAATGGTAAAATCAACAACATCGTACTCATCCAAGCGAGAAGGACTGAAATCGGAGAGCGCATCCAAGGCGATCGTCGCGGATGGTGTTGAATTTTCATATAAACTAAGCACAGACTAATGAATGAAATCGTTGTCCAGACAAGTTCCCACGGTGGTCCGGTCATACTACTGACGCCAAGCGTCACAAGTGATAACGCGAGCCATCCTCCGATATCTTCAATCAGTTCTCGATCTGCAGGAAAGGCACGAATCGGTCGAATACACCAAATTAACAACGTTGTGAACACGACACCTGTAATCGCATCAAAAAAAGGTGCTGGAACAAGAGGTAACGCAGGAATGGTAACCGGATTTGACCAAACGACGCGCGCTAGCAATGCAAAGAGGAATGCTCCTATATTCATAAAGCGTAAAAATGTTAAATACTGCACGCCCCCCTTCACCTCCTCGTTCATTCTGTTATTCAATTCCCGTTGCAAGAGGCAGAAAAACAAAAATGTCGCTTTGTTCTGCTGCCAAATTCCGGTACGATAAAAAGAAAAGGAGGAACGCGAATGGACGCATTTTTATTGCCTTATCAATACAACTTCATTCGGAATCAAGTCGACCTACTGCAACATCAATTCGCTGCCGTTCATGATCCCGATGTTCGTGATGCTGTCCGGTATAGTGCTGCTGAAAAAATATTCGATCTATTACCCGTACTTACACCGGAACAGGAAGCGCTGTTGACGAACATTCGTGACGCTGAATCCGAACAAGATCTCCTCGCGTATTTAGCACAAGTCGAACCGTTCGTCCAACCGTTTCCGAGCATTTCTGAATCACGGATCCGTCAGCTCTTCAAAAAAACGAAAAAGTTACATGTTCCGCCACTTCACTCCTTTGAATGGGCTCACACGACGTTTTTAAGCTGGAACGATACCGGAAATCGAAAAAAATACTTCGTCTATCCTTTGGACGGTCAATGGATCGGCGTCGAGGGAACCTATCTGCCATCGATCCAAAAAGGGATCTGTGCGATTTGCCATACGTATAGTGACATCACGCTCGTAACCGCAACGACACGTCGTTCAGCTGAACAGCATCAGACGATTGGTCATCATATATGTATCGACAGCGATGCATGTAATCAAGCTGTGACGAATCCAGAAGTCATTGAAACGTTCTTAGCACGCACGCAAAAGAAATGATCGGCATCAAAAAAACACGTTCGTATGACTGATCCGATGAGGTTCAGTATACGAGCGTGTTTTTGCATGTGACGGCGTTCAGGTGTTCGTTATCGCTGGATCATGTAAGCAAAATTGATTCTTCCCGCGACGTTTTGCCTCATACATCGCTAGGTCTGCTTGCTCGATCAAATCTGATCGAGAGGCTGCATGCGCCGGATAGATCGCTCCACCAATGCTTGCCGTTACGGGAAGTGGAATGATGCCATGGCGAAACGGCTTTTGGAACAAGGAAACGAGATGTTCTCCACACTGCACCACTTCTGCTTCTTGTTCAACGTCAAACAATAAGACGACGAACTCATCTCCGCCTTGTCTTGAAATGACTGTATTGGGCGGCAATTTCTTTTGTAAGCGCGTCGTGACATCGACGATGAGTTGATCTCCGACGCGATGACCGTACGTATCGTTAATCTCTTTGAAGTGATCGATATCGATAAAGAATAATCCGACTTGTCCTTCACTCGCTTCCGCCCGGTACAAGGCATCTTGGAACAGTCGCGCAAACAGATACCGATTCGGTAACCCTGTTAAGGCATCGTGGTATGCCATGTGCCGCATCTCCTCCATGGCAGTTGCTAATGCTTCCGTTCGCTCTTCCACCTTCGCTTCGAGATTTTCACGCAACCGTTGATTGTCAACGACAATCCGGATTTGACGGGAAATCAATAACGGGATTGCAATCATCAAACCAATCGTCAAACCGTTCCAACTAATCGTTTGCCGTGCCATCGTCACGAATAGAATCAATAAGAATAAGTAAGGTGTAATTAAACGTAAGACATCAATCCATCTCCGTGTAACGTCAAGAGGAACGAGAGATTCTTCAGCGTCAAAGCGATATGCGGCAAGCCCGACAATCAGGACAGTCGCTAACCATAACGGATCGAGCCAACTCGAAGGAAATGGATAATCAAATCGTTCTAGGACGACGTATAGGAGGTCGGCAAGTAATTGAAAATGAAATGCGAGTAGAATCAATAATAGCGAGCTTCCATTGCCACGTTTCATCAAACCAAAGAATAAGACAATCATTCCACCGAGCAACAATAAATCACCAATCGGATAACGAAGCCATAAAAGCGTTTCGATTGTCAGCAAGGCATTTCCTTCTAAATAAGGTGTCACTAAATAGTGCCACGAAAGAGATCCTGCAACGACTAAAATGATGAACTCATCAAACAAAAAGACCCGCAAATTAACTTCTTGTCGTCGATTACGCAGGAAATAACCGAAAGCAATGATATAGATCAAGATTTGAAGACTAAAGATCAAGTCGATCCAATCAAACGGTTCCGTTCGTGTACGTCCTTGAAGGAAATAAAGGAGTTGTCCACATTCACCTAGACCGAGCATCGTATTGGCAAACAATAAAAGAAGAAATAAACGAGAGGTAAAAGGACGTCGCATTTGGCGACGTCGTGCCTGCCAAATTAAATAGAGAGAGACCGAGACACCACCAATCGTGAACAGACTATTGACGACTTGTCCGATTACTGTATCTGTCCCAACGTATGTCACCCAACCGATGTGTAAAAGAAGCCAAAAAACAACGACTCCTAACCAATTCTGATACACGACGATCCCCCTCCTTTTTTAATCATAGTCCGTTTGTCCTATAGGTATATCGGTTCATCATTGCATTTTATTCACCTTTTTTTATTTTATTGGAATCTTTTTTTGACAAGATTACTCGTTTTAAACATAAGAAAAAACCGTGATCGCACCTAGCGGATTGAACACGGTTTAGTTGGAATGTATTCTAGCTCTTTAAATAGAACGTCGATTTTCTTCTGTCGACTCGATCGATTCGGTCAGACTGAGGGGTAATACGATGATGAAACGACTGCCTTTTCCTACTTCAGATTCCACATGAATAACACCCTCATGCTCTTTGACAATTTCCTTACAAATTGATAACCCGAGTCCCGTTCCACCGATTCGACGTGTATCGGAATTATCGACGCGATAAAATTTATCAAACAAGTGGGCAAAGGCATGATGCGGAATTCCAATTCCTTCATCTTTCACTTCAATGATGGCTTGATCGTCTTTCGTATCAATCCAGACGTCAACACGCCCACCATCCGGAGAGTACTTGATCGCATTGTTGATCAAGTTATTCATCAATTGTTTGATTCGGTCCTCATCTCCTAAAATGAACGGACGATCCGGACTAAGCAATTGCAAATGAAGATCGTGTCGTTCACTTGAAGCGTCGTATAAGGACATCACCTGTTCAGTCAGGCTAAATAAATCGAGATGTGCCATTTGGTATAACTGCCCACCTGACTGCATGCGCTGAACATCTAAAAAGTCCGTGACAAGGTTTGATAACCGTTCCGTCTCGTTATGAATCGTCGCTAGATATTTCTTCTGTTTCGAGTCATCGATTTCTCGATTCAACATCAATTCTGTAAAGCCGTAAATCGAAGAGAGCGGTGTCCGCAACTCATGCGACACGGTTGAGACGAGTTCTGTTTTGAGACGATCGGCTTCTGTTTCCCGGGTAATATCTCGTAAAACAAGAATGATTCCCTTCCATCCACCAACGACATCAATACGTTCCGCGTAGACTTCCAGATGAGCTGTGTTATTTCGAATATCAAATCGGGCCTTTTCCGGTGAAATCTCACCGGAACGAATCAAATCTAGATACGTATTAAAAGCCTCGACATCATCCACCAACTGGCGCATCACATCGATGACATACTCACTCGACGGTAACGTCCGATCTACTGTGAATTCCGATTGAAGTTCTGGAATCAATTCAAACAATGGACGGTTGACGTATAACTCTCCATTTCCATCTTCAAGATAAATGATCGCTTCTCGGATGGAGTCTAACACTTGCTCAGTCTTTTCTTTTTCTTGACGCATTCCTTCATACGAACGCGTACGCAGGAGCGATAACGTCATCTGTTGCGCAAACTCGCGAATATCCGTCAACTGTTGCCCTTTATAGGCAGATTTATAACGAACCAGATAAATCGCTGCAATTAGTTCATGCGTTTCCGGATCTTCGATCGGAATCGTCACTTCATACGTGCTAAATGAATACGGATAGTCTTTTTGACGCGTGACTCGTTTTTCCGATTGGATAAATTCCATCTGCCGAACCGATCGATTGATGACGGACATCTCATCTTTCAGGAGAACTTTTAAATAATCCATCGTCATCCCATTCGTTGTCGCACCCATGAACGCTCCTTCTTCATAGAGCAATAGTGCACCGTACTCAGAAGAGGTGATATCGATCATCTTTTGAACGATTGCCGGATACGATTCGACGGTTTCGCGAACAGCAAGCGCCTCTGTCAGTTCGCTACGTAATCGGAGCTTTTCCTCATTCTTTTTCGTCGTTTGATACGCTTCTTCGAGTTCTTCTTGTTGCGCCTGCAATTCTTCTTGTTGCGCGAGCAACTCTTCACTTTGCGCCTGCAACTCTTCATTTTTTCCTTGCATCGCATCCGTATGGGCATTCGTCGTCACGACCATCCGATTAAAGGCTGCGCGCAATAATCCGATTTCGTCTGGTCGCTGCTCGGCAGCTTTATCAATCTTAATCGGTTCTTTTCGAGCAAGTTTTTGATTATCATCAATCAAACGTAACAATTGCCGTGTCATCCGGCGAAGGAACGGGTGCACGAAGAGAAGGATGAAGGCAATGAGCACAACGATACTTGATATCCAAATCCATTGTGACTTTGCGACTTCACTCCGCAGTTCCCCGACAGCCGTTTCTTGTTGTTGGCTGAGATTCGTCCGGTATTCATCAAGTGCTGCAGAGGCTTTTTCAATGTCTGGTGTAATATCAATCGAACCATCGGCAGTTGGCTTTAATCGCCCTTGATCGACAAGACGCTCCGCAATCGGTAAAGAAAACAGACTATCCCCCTGTAAGAAGTCCTCATTGATCCGATTCGCCTTTTTCTCATTGACGTAAGACTGGGTCAACGGGAACAAGGCATCATAGTATAACTCATATAAATTCGTCATTTGCGCTGCGAATTCTTCTTCTTCATCCGTTTTTGCGTTTCGCATGAACCAATCCGTCTCACTTTTGATATCTGTTCGGAGCGCCTGAATCTCATCAAACCGTTCTTGGTTACCAAAAATGACGAATCCTCGCAATCCAAACTGGACGGTTTGCCAATTGTCCCACAAATCATTGGCCCGGCGATTTTGTTCACTGATCGTCTCGAGATTCTGTTTTGATGTTTCGATTCGTCCTTCCATATAGTCATAGACAAAGAACGAAGTAATCGATACTACGATCAGTACCGCATAAAAAACAGTCAGCAACTGCCGACCGATTCGTCGCCGAATCCAATTCACCATGAATGTATCCTCCTCATCATTCATCGAATGATGCTTTTTCATTTGTTTCTTTAAATATAATAGAAACGCTTTCGAAGCAACAGCTAGGATATACAAAAAAAGACCTTTTCTCGGAATGTACCCGAAAAAAGGTCTTTTTATCCGCTTATTTTTTTGCTTTCTTCACTGTCACAGAAGTCACAGGGCTCACTTGACCACGCGTATTCTTAACGTAGACGGAAAGCTTCGCTTTTGCTTTTTGCTTCGGAATTTTGACGGAATAGTTGCCTTTTGCAGAAACCGTTCCTTTTCCGATGACTTTTTTCTTCGCATCTTTTACATAAACACTTAATTTCTTTTCAGCTGTCCCGGTTACTTTCGTTTGTCCGGCATAGACGGATTTCACTTTCGGTGCTGCTGGGGCTGGTAGGACTTTTACGATCGTCGGTTTACTTGTGCGTTTAGCAATATCCGTCACTGTGACGATCAAGCTTGAACCACCGACTTGTTTTGGTAATTTCGCACTGAAGTGACCTTTTGCGTCGACTTTCGCTGTGGCGATTTTCTTTTGTTTTGCATCTTTGACAGTAACCGTACCGCCCGCAAGAGCTGTACCTGTCATTTTTGTTGCACCGGCAAGTACTGGTTTAACTTTTGGAGCTGCTGGCGCTTTTCCAGGAAGGACTTCTGTACGTTCTGACGTGATATCCAGTCCATTTGTGTAACGAATTGTTAGGACCGTACCTTTGTTTTGACGTGGAATCGTCACACTATATTTTCCGGATTTAGCTGTAGTAGAACCCAACTTCTTAGTGGACCATACTTCCACTTTTGTTCCGGTTTTAACCGTTCCTGTGACAGTCAGTTTATTATCATATACGTTGTTGACAGTTCCGTTCAGATTCAATTGCGAAATTGCCCGAGGAATACTAACTTTACCGTATCCTGAAACCGGACTGACATAGGCAGGAAACTTGAATTCAAGCTCTTCTCCCTCTTCTTCCTCAAACCAATCATTCGGATTTTCGAAAGCTAGTGGTTCTGCACTTTTTTGTAGAATTTGTTCGATTTGTTTAGGTGTTAGTTTAGGATTAAGTGACTTCAAGATTCCCGCAACAGCTGCGACGTGTGGTGAAGCCATACTTGTTCCATCCATATACACCGTATTTCCGTCTGGAATCAAACTCGCTACTTTTGAACCCGGTGCAACGACATCAAGGCCGACTCCATAATTCGAGTAATCTGAAACCATACCGAGCGTATTCGTCGCTCCAACAGAAATCGCATATTCTGAGTTTGCTGGGAACCCTACCATCATATCGTAGTCGTTTCCTGAAGCCGCAACGACCGTAACACCATGATCTGCTGCATATTTCATCATATAAGCCATCGTGCGGCTTTCACCGCCACCAAGACTCATATTGATGACTTTCGCTCCATGATCAACAGCATATTTAATTCCAAGTGCAATGGCATCCGTTTCTCCTTCGCCATTTGCATTCAATACTTTAACCGGTAAGATTTGTGCCGACTGATGAATCCCTTGTATCCCGTAATCATTGTTGATTGTCGCTGCGATGACACCTGCCACGTGTGTTCCGTGACCATTATCATCAATCGCGTCGCCATCTCCGTTTACGGAAACATAGTTCTTCTCATTCGCAATATCAACTTTCCCTTGTAAATCCTTTAAGCGATAATCAACACCTGTATCGATG